>CAZKWD010000019.1:0-11934 GCA_964556175.1 uncultured Rikenellaceae bacterium | reverse complement strand
CTTGACTCTCGAGAACTTTAAAGTCTTTAAGATCCAGTCAGGCAGCGGTTTTTCAGGATCTCTTTTCTTCAGGTTAAGGTACCATCCAAGCTTTTTTAGAATAGGTACTTTATGTGACTCAACAAACTCGATCAGGGTACCGTCGGGATCCTCGATATATGCAAAATGTCCGGCAGCTTCACCCATATCGAAGCTCTGTCCCTCATGGCTTCGTTTGCTGTCTACTCTGAAAGGGAATCCCTTCTCCGCACAGTATGATCTCAGCTTATCCATGTTGCCTATATCAAAGCACATGTGTATAAAGCCGGGATCGCCCCATAACCGGCCTTCATAGATTTTCTTTCCCGGCTCACCTGAACTTATAAGCTCAATCTCGCTGTTTCCTAATACCCTGCTGAAGGGACCCTTGACAGGCTCGGATCTTCTAAGCAGCATCCTCCTGAGAACAATTTCTCCGCCGGGAAGTCCGGCAAAGTCCGGAAAAACACCTGTTGAATCATATGCAACTACATCATAACCAAGGATATCGGAATAAACTGCCCGGGCTTTTTCAATATCTGAAACACCAATGATGGCTCCATATGTACCCCCCGATATTTTGTTCTCATTCATAAACCAGTTATTACCTTCAACCATCTGGAAAATATTTCCGTAAGGATCCTTCAATAAGAAGTTCTTTTTACCGGAAGGATCCGGTGAATGTTCTCCCTGTATGACTGAAGTTCTTTTTTTATAGAAAGTAAAAGCTTCATTGATATTTTTTACTTTCATTTTACATGCAATGATCCCAAGATCTCCAAGTTTTATCTCATCCTTTTTCTGTAACGGATCCCTGCCTTTGTGCTGCCATACCTCAAAGCCTCCTCCGCTCTGGAGGTTTAAGGTTAGAATAGCATGCCTGTTCCTGGGCAAATCTCCTGTAAAGGGCAGCATAAGTTCCGCTGCTGCCTCTTCTTCGAAGATCCTGCAGTCCATCCCAAACTGATCAATATACCATTTCCAGGCCTCTTTAAGATTTACAACCCCGATACCGATCTGCTGGATCCCGCCTATTGAATATCCTTTCATTTTAATTGAATTAGGTTGATTTTATTTTATCTGCAATTCTGAAGAAGAGCCAGGGACATATCCGTCTGATATATAATATCACAAGTTCTCCTCTTCCCACAAGAATTTCTCTTTTATTTTTCAATATTCCTCTGAAAATTATTTTTGCTGCTTTTTGTGGTGTTATTCCTTTTGACAGACCCTCGTCCATTTTCCCGTGTTCTTTGCCTTCTGAATCAAGGGCATGATATGATATATTCGTTCTTACTCTTCCGGGAATAAGAACGGATGTTCTTATATTGTTATGTTTATTTTCAAGAAAAAGAGTTTCGAAAAATCCGTGCAGTGCCTGTTTTGAAGCAGAATAAGCTGAACGAAGCGGGAACCCGAATCTTCCTGATATACTGCTTGTTGCAACAATATGTCCTGACTTCTGGTGTATCATATATGGCAGTACGGCTTTTGTCAGTGCAATTGTTCCGAAATAATTGACCTCAAATATTTTTCTGTCGAGCCAGAGCGGTGTTTCATCAATACGTGCCCTTTGGCTTAAACCTCCGATGTTGAGAAGGTAATCTAATCTGCTGACACTCTTCATCTGCTGCTCTACAAGGCTTGCAATACCTGAAGTATCTGACAGGTCAAAAGGAGCACATATGACTTTTGAAGATCTCTCCCCGCATGCTTTTTTTACTCTTTCAAGACCTGGAATATCATTTGAAGAGATTATGACGGTTGCTCCCTTGCTGATAAACTCATAAACCAGGGCTTCCCCGATACCTGACGATGCCCCCGTTATCCAGGCTGTTTTCCCGGATAGTATTTCCTCCTTTTTTTTCACTTTATGGTTGTAACCAGGTTTAATAGTTCGTTATGATTTTTTTTGAGGTTCAGGTAATCTCCATTCTTATTCCTAATAAAATCCCTGATCCTGAAACCTCCAATGATACGGCGAAATAAAATAGCATAATTCCATGCAAACAGACCTGAAAACGGGAAAGTAAGAAAAACCAGGATAGCCAGCCACCAGGGTGAAAAAATTATAAATGAAAGGACAAGGTATAATGGGAGAATCACCAGGGCAAGTGCAATAGAGATTCCGTACATGAAGGTGCCATGAAACTGTATATCCTTTATTTTACTTGCCCGCAGACGTGGAAATGTAAGAAAGGGAAGAGTGAAAATACAGCCATAAATATAAAGCGGGAACGAGATTATAATACCAACTAATCCTGCTATAAGCCATCCTGCTACATTTTTCTTTTTTTCCAGCAGCCTGTAAGTCAGATTCAGGTCTTTTGTTTTTTCTTTAACCTCAAGGCTGAGAGAACATATTTTCCGGTAAAGCTGCTGATTAATTGTATTTAAACGGTTCAGGTTTTCAATCAGCACACGGTCCCTGAATAATTTCGGGAACCTTATATTATCACTGAAACGGCCGTTTATTATGCTCCTGAGTTCATCGATAGCCTCATAATCCTCCTCTGACTTAATATGTACCATTATTCTCATCATTTCAGAAGTAAGTCTGCTTCTAAGTTCATTCAGAGCTTTTTCAGGACTATTATTATATAGATCAATATATTCGGAAACCTCAATGGGCTTACCATATACAACTGTCAATACCTGCCTGAACCTGTGATAATTAGTGAATTCAAGGCCTACTGGAATGATTCTTATATTAAGATTATAATCAGAGGCTTGTTCGGACTGGAATGCAATCCTGCAAATACCTTTCTTAAGCTGTCTGAGCCTCCTGAAACCTGCATGGTCGCCTTCCGGCAGAATTACAAGTCCGTTCTTATTTCTCAGTACATCAATTGTCTTGTTAAATATTTCATCATTCTCTTTTAGTGAACTGTAGCCATCCCTGATCCTGTAAACCGGCAAAATTTTAAAGTAATACATGAGGGATGCGATAAATTTCTTTTTAAATATATCGGCACGAGCAAGAAAAATAAGCTGGCCTTTCTGGGTAAAAAGAACAGCAAGCGCATCCATAAGGGCATTCTGGTGGTTAGGTGCAAAAATATGGTGATGATCAGGATTAATGTGATTACGTCCAAGTACAATTACTCTTCTGTAATAGATATTATTATGCCAGAACCCGAAGACAGCCTTTATTATTGCATATCCAATAGAGTACCTTTCAATATTTTCCCTGCCCATACCTGAATCAGAAAATCAGCTTTAAGTATACAGCTGGTTTGAAGTTATAAGTTAAATACGCAAGTTAAAAAAAAAATGCACTTGGAGTGTTTCGGGGACAGGTGTTTTAAGAAGGAATTTTTGAATTTTTAAGTCTTTATACTACCATTTTAATCGTCATTGGAACCGTTTGCCCACCGGTCAATTATCCTTCTCTCTTTTTTCGTCGGCCGTCCGCTTCCTTTTTTTCTGTAGCCGTTGAATCCCACCCGGTTTAATAGAAGTCTGTTTTTTTCATTTTCAGGTGTAATATCCTCAACGAAGTTCATTACGAACTTTGCTGAAACACGATTTTCCACCGGACGGATTACCCTGTAGGTAAATGTGACAGGGAGCTTTTTAACTGTCAGTATCTCATCACCTGCAACAGTTTTTGAAGGTCTGGCTACATTATCATTAATCATTATCCTTCCCTTCCTGCAGGCTTCAGTAGCCTGGCTCCGGGTCTTGAAAATCCTTGTGGCCCAAAGAAACTTATCAATTCTGACAGGCAGATTATCAGTCATACGAATGAATTTAGAGGAGATCTTTACCCGCTATTTTCACCAGGATTGATCTTTCCTGATTTATTAAATGTTGTCATGGTCAGTTCAGTGCCCACTGTCCCGAATGACTTTATCATCTCGATCACTAAAGATATTCTTTCCCCGATGACTTTTTTTTCCTCAGCTGTCCAGGTTCCAAGGACATAATTAACCCGGGATCCCTTATGGAATCCGTTGCCAATACCTATTCTGATGCGTGAGTATTCGTTTGTTGCAAGGATAATATTAATGTGCGCAAGACCATTATGTCCCCCGTCACCCCCTTTCGATCTCATCCTTATGCTTCCCGGCGGCAGGGCCAGATCATCAACAATTACAAGCAGATTCTTTATGGGGATCTTCTCCTTTTTCATCCAGTACCTTACCGCATTACCACTGAGATTCATAAATGTTGATGGTTTGAGCAGGATGAATTCCCTGCCTTTATATTTTAACCTGCAAACAGCTCCGTAGCGTTTATCTGCAAAGAGAACACCTGAAGACTCGGCCATGGTATCCAGCACTGTGAATCCTATATTGTGACGTGTATCAGCATACCCGTCACCAATATTTCCCAGGCCAACTATAAGATATTTCATTGTGCCTGAATATTAAAGCGATGATTTAGATTATTTCTCTTTTTCCTTTTCTCTGTCCTGTTCTTTATGCTCCTCATCACCAGGAGTTTCAGCAGCTGCTTCTTCTCCCTCAGCAGCTTCAGCGGCTGCAGCAGCTTCTGCTGCCTCCTCTTCTTCGGTTTTCAGTGCAACCCTCGCTGTGCCCACCGTAACGACTGTTACAATTTTCGAATCGAGTAATTCTATATTATCAAACGAAAGATCCCCGATTTTTAAAGAGTTGTGGATTTTGAGGTCAGTCACATCTACAAAAAGTTCTTCAGGGAGGTCTTTAGCCATTCCTTTAACTTTCAGATGTCTTCTCTTTATTGTCAGTTTACCTCCTGCCTTGACACCCACGGATTCGCCGGTAACAGTTACAGGTATATCAATTATTACAGGCTTGTTTTCAGATATCTGTACAAAATCGGCATGCAATAACCTGTCAGTAACAGGATGAAACTGTTTATCTTGAAGGACGGCTTTATATTCCTGATCGTCAATATTAAGCTTTACCAGATGAGCTTCATGCGTATAAATAAGTTTCTTGAAATTGTTCTCATGTGTATAAAAATGTATATTATTCTCATCTCCGTAGATTACACACGGTACATTTCCTGCTTTCCTGAGTTGTTTTGAATTCTTTTTACCCAGTTCTTTTCTGAGTGATCCCTTGATTTCTATTGTCTTCATTTATTGAATGTTATTGTGCTACTCAAAGTTATCTTTTAGATAACCTCCCATTACACGTTGAAAAATCGGACGCAAATATATGACAAAGAGATCAGAATACAAAATTTGTACTGATCGACTGATTGGTATTGACTGCCTCGATGGTTTTGGCAAAGATTTCTGCTATTGAGAGAACCTTTATTTTTTTTGAATTATTTATGAACGGGACCGAGTCAGTAAGGACAAGCTCTTCGATGGCAGAGTTGTTAATACGTTCTATGGCATTGCCTGAAAGGATAGGATGTGTGGCTAAAGCCCTTATGCTTCTTGCTCCTCTTTCCTTCATCATATCTGCTGCCAGTACAAGAGTACTGGCTGTATCAACCATATCATCAATTATAACAACATTCTTTCCATTCACGTCACCGATTATCGACATCTCTTCAATGACATTAGGTTTTTTCCTGAGTTTATAGCACAGCACCATTTCCGACTGCAGGTAACGGGAATAGGCATTGGCTCTTTTTGAACCGCCCATGTCGGGTGCTGAGATAGTAAGGTTATCCAGATTAAGGTTTTCAATATATGGGGCAAATATTGCTGAACCGAAAAGATGATCAACAGGAACATTGAAGAATCCCTGTATCTGGTCGGCATGGAGATCCATAGTAATTACCCTGTCAACTCCGGCAGTACTCAGAAGATCAGCGGAAAGCTTGGATCCGATCGATACCCTGGGGCGATCCTTCCTGTCCTGACGGGCAAAACCATAATATGGTATAACAGCTATCACTTTATAGGCAGAAGCCCTTTTTGCAGCATCGATCATAAGAAGAAGCTCAAAGAAATTGTCTGCCGGAGGATTTGTCGACTGAATGATAAATACCATGTCACCTCTGACTGATTCATCGAAACAGGGCTGAAATTCCCCGTCACTGAAGCTTGTCACAGAGCTTTTACCGAGTTCAATACCCAGGTTATCTGTAATTTTCTCGGCGAGCTGCCTGGATGATCTGCATGAAAAGATTTTTAAGGGTGCTTTTCCGAACATGTCCTGTACAAATTTTAGCTGTTACTAATATGATTGTTATCTGCAAAATTAATTATTCCTGCTTATCTCAAGCCTCTTTTGATAACTTGTTCAAAGATTCTTCAATAAAGTTGAGGATCTCCTCTCTACCTGTCTTCTTCACGGCAGATGCAATAAAGGTAACAGGGAGATATTCCCAGTTTTTAAGCATTTCGGTATCATATAGTTGTACCGATTTTTCAAGAGCTGTGCGGTTAATTTTGTCTGTTTTGGTGAAGACCCTTGCAAAGGGGACCTGGTTTCGTCCCAGGAACTCCATGAATTCAATATCAGATTTTTGGGGTTTGAGCCTGCAGTCAAGCATTACGAAAAGGCTTACGAGGTTCTCCCGTTGTAGAATATATTCCCTGGAGGCATTCATCCATTTTTCCCTCATGGCAGCCGGAACCCTGGCATATCCGTAGCCGGGCAGGTCGACGAGGTACCATTCGTCATTGATGAGATAATGGTTTATTGTCCGGGTTTTGCCTGCCTTCCCGGAGATTCTGGCCAGCTTAGACCAGCCTGTAAGCATATTGATAAGTGAAGATTTACCTGTATTGGAGCGTCCTATGAAGCCATACTCCGGCATAACAGAAGCCGGGCAATGTAATATTGACGGACTGCTTTTTATATAGGAAGCCGAATGAATCTTCATGTACACCAGCTAATTCAGATCATTATAAGGCAGATCTATTTTTTTATATATAAGATGCCGGTTTCCGAACAACGTAACAATTTCTGCAATTATACCGGTATATGCTTTTTTGGACTCCCCAGTTTTTCTTAATTCAAGTGAGGCTTTGCCATTTACTGTTTCCAGCCGCTTTATTTGAGTGGTATCAAAACGGCCATTCGCAAACTCTCCCTGGCAGAATTTGACTTTTTCTGTTTTATCTGACATTTCAAGGCCAATCCTGTATGTACCTTTTGTACTATATTCATCCGTGATATCAGTAACGATTTCGGGATAATCTTTAAAAAGCCTTCCATTTTGATCATACTCTTCCAGCAAGGGAGTTCGCAGTCCTTTGTTGTATCCGATTTTGGCTTTTATCTTACCTGTTCTGTAATACTGTTTCTGTATTCCGTCAATAGTATCATGCTTATACGGAGTAGTCCTGAATACCTGGCCCTCAAGGTAATACCACGCTGCTGAATCTTCGCGTAATCCGTTTTCATACCAGAAAGTCTGATATAATTGGCCCCCCTGATAATATGTTTTCATTAATCCATGGCGAACTCCATTCTCGAATGTGATCTCCTTGAGCAGGTGCTGATTGCTGAAGTACTGCTTAATACCGGTATATCCTGTGTCAGGAACGGTAACTGTATCAACTTCAGAGGCTAAATCTCTTTTTCTCTGGCTTTTTCCGGTACAACCGCTTATTATTATAATTGATATGATAATAATAAGTGAAGATGGTAATATTTTCATGGCCGCTAATATTTGATTAATACTGATTCAGAACTGTGTTTATAAAAACTTCAAGTATCCTGGATTCCATCATTGGTTCCAGTACTATATCTTTTATCATTGCCGGAAGAAGGACCGTTTCTCCTTTGGAAACTGGCTCGGATTTGCCATCCCAGCGTATCATAAACTCTCCTTCGACACAGATGTATATCATAAAAGAATTAAACAGGTTATAATCTTTAATAACAGGTTTATTAAAGTCTATCACATTTGTTGTAAAGAATTCGCAACTTACTAAGTTGATGGTTCTGTTCAGCACGGGCTCTTTTACTATTCTGCTTTCCCCTGGGGTTTTAAAATCAATTACATCAAGGGCCAGGTCAGTATGAAGTTCTCTCGGCTTTCCGTTATTTCCCGTTCTGTTCCAGTCATAAATCCTGTATGTAATATCTGAAGTCTGTTGTATTTCTGCCAAAAGGATGCCTGCTCCAATAGCATGTATCCGGCCTGCAGGTGTGAAGAAAGCGTCCCCTGCTGCCGGGTTCTCAACATTTAAAAGTCCGGCCATTTCTCCGGCGCTTAATGCATCAAGATATTTTTCTTTGGTGATATTGTTCCTGAATCCTGTATATATCCTGCAGTTTTTTTCACTCTCAAGAATATACCACATCTCTGTTTTTCCGTAGGCATTATGCCTTTCCCTTGCAACTGCATCGCCTGGATGAACCTGAATTGAAAGATCTTCCCTTGCTTCAATCAACTTAATAAGGAGAGGAAATTCATTGCCGAATTTTTCAAAAACAGCATCCCCGGTCAGATCACCCATATAAACCTCAATTAGTTCCTCAATATTATTTCCCGCAAGAAAACCGTTGCTTACTACTGAAAAATTGTCAGAAATAGCCGATAATTCCCAGCTTTCGCCATATTTAAGTGCGGAATCACCTTTTTTATGATAACTGGTCACCAGCTTGTTGCCTCCCCAGACTTTCTCTTTAAGCAGTGGTTCAAATTTCAGCGGGTATAATTTTGACATGGGTAGATGTTGAGTTAGTATACTTTAGTACTTCACAGTTAAGTTCACTCCAAACTTTTAATTATTTTTGATAGTTAATAATATTACAAAAGTACTAATAAATGCTTATAGTAGGAATAGCTGGAGGCACCGGTTCGGGAAAAACAACCGTGATCAGAAAGCTAATGGAAGTGCTCCCTGAAGAACAGGTTGTTGTAATACCACAGGATGCTTATTACAAGGATAATGGCCACCTGCCGCTTGAGGAAAGACAAAAAATCAATTTCGATCATCCCGATTCTGTTGAGTTCAGCCTGCTAATCAACCATCTCCGGGAACTAAAAAAAGGCAATCCGGTTAATATGCCGATCTATTCATACCTTACATGCCTGAGGTCTCCGGATTCTGTTATTATAAAGCCTTCGATGGTGGTCCTGGTCGAAGGGATACTGATCCTCTGTGACAGCGGATTACGAGATATGCTTGACATAAAGGTTTTTGTGGACGCTGATGCCGACGATCGCCTCGGAAGGGTAATTCAGCGCGACATAGAAGAAAGGGGCCGTAATGTACAAATGGTCCTTGAAAGATACCATAAAACCGTCAAACCATCTCATCTTCAGTTCATTGAACCCTCCAAGCGTTATGCCGACATCATTATTCCCGGGGGAGGAGAGAATCAGGTTGGGATAGAAGTACTTGTGACAATTATTGAAAGACACCTTCAGATAAAAAACAGTAACCATGCTTGATGATATTAAAGTTGAAGACATAATGTTTCTTGACATTGAAACTGTGCCTCAGGCTCCTTCATTTGAGAAACTCGATCCGGTATTACAGGTTCTCTGGGAAAAGAAATCAAGTTTTTTCCGTTCCCCCGAACAATCAGCTGAAGAGGTCTATGAAAGAGCAGGAATATATTCAGAGTTTGGCAAGATTGTCTGCATATCTGTCGGTTTTATCAATGAGAAAAATCCATTCAGCTTCAGGATCAAATCCTTTTACGGGGATAACGAAAAAACTCTTTTATCGGAGTTTTCAGATGTACTGGTTAAATTCTCAAAATCAGGGAAAGAGGCTTTGTTATGCGCTCACAACGGCAGGGAATTTGACTTTCCCTATATTGCCCGGAGGATGATAATAAACAGGCTTGTGATACCCGACAAACTTGATAATGCAGGTAAAAAACCCTGGGAAATAAAATTGCTTGATACAATGGACCTGTGGAAATTCGGAGATTATAAAAACTATACTTCACTCGATCTCCTGACCTCAATACTGGGTATCCCGTCACCTAAGGATGATATTGACGGCAGCATGGTTGCCGGACTATATTATGGTGAAAAGGATATTGCCAGAATAGTCAGATACTGCGAAAAAGATGTGTTATCGATAGCAAGGATATTGCTCAGGTTCAAGAACTTTCCGGATGTTCCGGATGAGAGGGTTGAGTCGGTGACTGCATTTTGACCCCCCCATTGTATCCCATTAGTATAAAAGACCAATAAGAGTTTCAGTAACAGCCTCCGGATTATCAACATGCAGCCAGTGGCCGGCATTCCTGATAACCCTGAACTCTGCGGCAGGGAACAATCTCATGATATAACTGTAATCTTCAGGATTAAGATAATCCGATTTTTCTCCTTTCAAAAAAATAACAGGAAAACCCGTAACCCTCAGATCATCAATTGCCTGACGGTTTATTCCCTCAAGGATCATATCAAGATTTTTCAACAGTGATTGAGCATTGAGCTTCCAGGAGAACCTTTTATCAGCATCTCTTTGTATATTCTTCATTATTACCTTTCTTTCCTTTTCAGAAGAAATACTTACCGATAAGAGCTCTTCAATCTCTTTGCGTGATTTAGCTGTTGCAATATCTGTCTCCAGAATAACGCTGAGGATATTTTTATGCTGGTTGCGCGAGGCTGATAGAGAGTCATAATCAGTAAAGGGTGAAATATCAAAGATCGCAAGGCCATTGATCATCCCGGGCCACTTAAGCGCGAAGTTTACAGCTGTTTTTCCTCCCATACTGTGACCTGCAAGAAAAAAAGACCCAAGTTTGTACTCTGTGACAAGTTCAAACAAGTCGTTGCTCATCGATTGATAATCATGCAGATCATCATGCGGAGACTTGCCGTGGTTCCTCTGATCAGGCAGGTAAACAGTGTAATGGCTGCTGATATTCCTTGCAATAGTCATCCAGTTATCAGATGACCCGTATAACCCGTGTAAAATAACCAGAGGAGGACCCTCTCCGTATCTCCTGCAAAACAGTTTCATGGGGCATCTAACCGGTCAGCTGACTTTTGTACATCTGTATGGTATTCTCAAGGCCCATATATAGTGCATCTGAGATAAGAGCATGACCTATCGAAACCTCAAGGAGCCATGGTATGTTCTTTTTAAAATAAGCAAGATTATCAAGATTCAGGTCATGACCTGCATTGACCCCAAGACCGGCCTCCCTGGCAATAATGGCAGCCCTGACAAAGGGGGCAACAGCCTTTACCGCATCTTTGTTAAAACCTGATGCATAGGGCTCTGTATAGAGCTCGATCCTGTCGGTCCCGGTCAGGGCGGCATTTTCAATATGAACAGTCTCAGTGTCAACAAACAGAGATGTTCTTATTCCTGCATTTTTGAATGTCGATACAATATCGGTAAGAAATGACCTGTGCTTTCGTGTATCCCATCCTGCATTTGAAGTTATTGCATCATGTTTATCCGGAACGAGTGTCACCTGATGAGGTTTGACCGAAAGGACCAGGTCAATAAAACTATCGGAGGGATTTCCTTCAATATTGAATTCGGTCTTGATAATCGGTTTAATCTCAAGAACATCTTTATACCTTATATGTCTTTCATCCGGTCTGGGATGTACAGTTATGCCATCAGCGCCATATACCTGGCAGTTAATTGCAGCACTCAGTACGTTCGGGATGTTACCTCCTCTGGCATTACGCAGTGTGGCAATCTTATTAATGTTAACACTTAATTTTGTCATATAATAATTGTATTGTTTATCCGTATTCCTTTAGTAATGCAAAATTAAAAGAACTGGCAATTTTTTATTAATTTAGTTGAAAATTAACAAAAATGACCGCTAAAGATTTGATATCTGAGATAATTCCTTCGCTTAAGACATCGGATACAGGGCAGACGGCTCTTAACTGGATGGAGATATTCCGGATATCACACCTGCCGATCGTGAACAATCAGGATTTTTTGGGACTGATATCCGATACTGATATTTATGACACAAATCAGCCGGACGAACCAATTGGTAATCATGAACTTACATTGTTAAAGCCATATGTAACCGAAGATCAGCATCTCTTTGAGGTCATTGGCCTTGCAGC
>CAZKWD010000018.1:11592-13390 GCA_964556175.1 uncultured Rikenellaceae bacterium | reverse complement strand
GTCCCGCAAATGACAGGTAATAGAACTGCGTAAGGAATCCGCTAAGATAGCCGGCTCCATGACTTCAGAGTCATGGTGAAGGGATCCCATCGATCATAGAAATCATTATGAATCTTACGATATATTCTCACAATAATATTCCTGAGTTACCTTTCACTAACCGGACCTTAAAAATACTTATACAAATTTACAATTTTCCGCCTTTGATAGTTATTTTAACATTTGACACCTCTTATTAATACAAATTGTCTCCCTCCTAAAACAAAAGGAGCTATAACTTTGAGGGTAGAATATCAGGATTGCTTTTTATCGCACCTGAAATCAGGGTAAATAATAATCTGTGTAATCATTTTTCTTATCACTCAGATTTAGAATCAATATTGTTTTATCTCATCTCAAAAATACCGGCTTCAGGGGCTTTGCCAAGTGGTACGGGGTTTCCGAAAAAATCAGTCTCGGGATATTCCCGGTCAGCAATAGTTTTGATATCAATACCCTTGTTCCTTAATGGTGAATCAGATTTTAAGGTATATCCATTAAGTGCATTAAGTTGATAAGGATCAGTAATTTCAACATCTAACGGGTCATTTAATCCGGGATCTGCCTCTATCCCGACAATCTGTCCGTTCATCATTTCCTGTCCGTAAGCTTCTGCCCATTCAACAAGACTGCTGTATTCCATCAGATGTAAAGTTCCTTTAGTACTCCACCATACATTTCCCAGGAATGAGCTGCCAGAATTGATCCCTGAAAAGATATTATCACCACCCATAAAAATATTATTGCAGAATATAAAATTCTCGTGAGTCGATTCATTTTCAAAACTTATCACGGGAGCTGATGAATTATAAAATACATTATTATGTATCAGGCAGCCGACCATCTGGCGGCTTTCACCTGAACCATTCCAGATAAATATACTGCCGGCTCCTTCTGTAGTCCGGGCATCGTTATAGCTGATGCAATACCGTATTATATTATTTGCCCAGTCTGAAGCATACGGAAACTGGAATAGCCCATATCCGGCACCTTCATTTTCATACGACAGGCAATATTGTATGACAGAATTTGTGATTCCGCCGTCAAAATCAAAACCTCCCCCGTCTTTAGCACCTTTTGATGTTCTGTTTCTGTAACTTATGCAATACTGAATAATTACATTATCGCTTTGCCATGCCCATATCCCTACCGGCCCGTTACCCAGCCTCGGCATATCCCAGCCGTTATTTGTAGCTGTACAATGGTCTATAATGACGCTGTCAGAGACTCCCACGAGAATTCCATTTCCGCTGTGATTATCAAGTATTTCGGGATCACCAGGATTATTTTCAGCCCTGCAATCCCTGATCAGGATATGGCCTGAGGAGCCTGTTTCTGATCCCATAACATGAATGCCGCAAAAACCGTTGTTAATGGCAAGGACATTTTGCACCTGTATATTCCTGCAATCAAATAATTCAAGCCCCGACTTCTGAAAACCCTCTGTTCTGATCTGTTCAAATAAACAATCACGGGAATTCACTACAGAAATACCGTTGGTTTTATTGCCGGTTTTCCTTCCATCTCCCCTGGTATCAATGTTGCTGATCCTTATATCCCTGCAGTTTTCAATTCGTATTGCTTCTCCCGGTCCGCCATTAATTATCGCCTTCTTTTTCCCTCTTGTACATATGCAAACCGTATCTCTGTTTTCGCCGGTGCTGTTTCTTATTATTAATGTACCATTATAGATCTGACCACCTGTAAAAAAAATATTTCCTGTTTCCTCCTGAAGCAGCTCATTAAGCCTGTCAATTGT
>CAZKWD010000018.1:0-11492 GCA_964556175.1 uncultured Rikenellaceae bacterium | reverse complement strand
TAAAAAAAATATTTCCTGTTTCCTCCTGAAGCAGCTCATTAAGCCTGTCAATTGTCCTGACGGGATTTTTAAAACCGCCGTTGTTGTTGTCATCTCCCTTCCTACTATCTATAAAGAAGCCTTTGGTAATTTCAGTATGATTTTGACTTCTGTCCGATATGCAGGAAAAGAGTAAAAAAGCAGCTGGTAAAAGAACAATTCCTGATTTATAATTCATGCTTATTACTGAAAGGTTTCATAGTTATTCTACTACCCATTCATATATCCCTGCAGAAAAATCCTTATTGAGTTTTACTTTTATTTTTAAGGATTTTGTTCTTACCGGTTCAAAATTAAGGGAATCCCATCCATCTTTTGTTATACTGTAATCACTTAATGCTTTAACGGGCTTCCATGTATTTTCGGAGAGATATAATATTTCCCATTCATCAGGTATCCTGCAGCCGCCATCGGGACCATCATCAAACCAGTAAACGCCTGTTTTCGAGACAGTTTCAGGTTTTTCAAAGTCGTACTGAATCCATTCCCACTGGTCTTTATCGGGCCACCAGTGATAAAACGATATTGCCTGGTCATTTGAGTTTTGAGGAATTGCCTGGTCATTTATGGCTGAGAGCGCCCTGGTAATTTTGCTTGCCTTTACTTTACTGCGCCATGCAATTGTAGGTGCAGGAAGAGGATTGGCGCTTTCAGTTGTTATGGGGAACCAGACCATCATCTGCCCTGGTCCGCGGTTATTCCATAAAGCATAAGGAATGAGTGTAACAGGTTCTTCAGGAAGATTCTCAATTGTCCCATCAAGTCTTTTCTTTGTCTGGTAACCAGTAGTTTTCACTACCTGGGTTCCCTCCAGCAGTGAGAGAATAAATTCTGTACTAACAGGTGTCTCTTTATCAATTACCAGATTCCTGACATTTCCAGTATTGTTATCGGGCCATTCGGCGCAGTAAATAACAGGCCCCCTTTGAAAAGCCATCTTTCCTTTATCTTCTTCAACCTTTTCATCAGCTAATACTTTCCGCACAGGCATAGGGAAATCAATATCTATACGATCACCTTTCTTCCATTTACGTTCAATCTCAGCATAACCGTTTTCAAATTCTGTCTTGATCTTCTTCCCGTTCAGGAGAACAGTATATGTCTCTTCAAGATTATCATTAAACCTGTAAAGGTCTCCGGGTATTGCTTGATTTAGCACCCAGCCAGGAATACGGATTTTCAATGAGAAACGTTTTTCTGTTTCGGGAAAGACTGAAAATACAACCTTCCCGTCCCAGGGGAAATTTGCCTCCTGGGATATTTTTACTTTATTATTACCCAGAGTAATTTCAGCATCATTTGAGATGAAGAGGTTAACATATAAATCTTCATCTGTTACCGCATAGATATAACCAGGTATTGCAGGTACAAATCTCGCCACATTTGACGGGCAGCATGCGCAGCCGAACCAGGCGCTTCTCTCATGCTGGCCGTTCGATTCAAGAGGATTCGGATAAAAGAACCTGTCAGCCGACAATGAAACACCAGACAACATAGAGTTATAAAGTGTTTTTTCAAGGACATCGATGTATTTTGTCTCTCCATGTAACAGGAAAAGCCTGTGATTGGTAAAAATATCCCCTATTGATGCACATGTCTCACAATAAGCTGTCATGTTTGGCAGGATATAGGGTCCGGCAAAACCCTCATTCCCTCCTGTTGCTCCTATACCGCCTGTGATATAGATCTTACGAAAGACAATATCTTCCCATATCCTGGTTATGGCATCAAGGTATGCCTTATCCTTTTCGATTGCAGCAATGTCGGCCATACCAGAATACATATAGGTCGCTCTTACGGCATGTCCAATAGCTTCAGTCTGATCGACCGGCTTCTGGATTGCCTGATTGTATTCGTTTCCGCCGGGTCCCCTGATATCAAGAAAGTATTTTGCCAGGTCGAGATATTTTTTATAGCCTGTGACCCTGTATAGTTTTACAAGTCCCATTTCAATAACCTGATGTCCCGGATATACTTTCAGTCCATCAATGATAAAGTCTTTATACACAAGGTCTGCCGATTTCAGGGCTATATCAAGGAGGGGTTTTTTGCCTGTAGCCTGGTAATGAGCCACTGCTGCCTCATAAAGGTGGCCGAGGTTATACAGCTCATGGCTCAGTATTGAATCGAGCTCCCATCTGTTCGGACTTGCCCACTCATGAAGTCCTTTACGCCCATGCATCTCAGCAATAGTACGGTTTGTATAAAGGTACCCATCCTCCTCCTGTGCCAGACCTATCTTATAGATAAGTGTATCGAGATATGCTTCCAGCTCAGGATCAGGATAAGTTTGCAGTGAAAAAGAGGCTCCCTCCATTATTTTAAACACATCGGAATCATCAAAAGGGTAAATTGTCTGGAATCTGCCTGTATCGAGCCCGCCGGCTATTTCAAAGTTCTTCACCCTGCCTGTCGATTCGCAGTAAGAAAATGCAATGGGAATTGTGACATCTGCATTTCTTTTGATCCTGGGCGCCCAAAAATCATCAGTCAGCTTCACCGAAGTAAAAGGGACGGGTTGAATAGGATAGTCACCGGATTTGCTTGAGCATCCTGAAAGAATATAAGATATAGCAGCAAAAACCAGGGTAAAATAAACAACGTTTTTCATATATTTTTTTTTACCACGGAGTTGCACAGAGTAATTACGGAGTTTCACGGTTCGTATAATCTCACGATTAACAGTGTAACTCCGTGTAAAACTCCGTGTTACCCCGTGGTTATTCTTTTTTCAGTTCAAGTACTACAATAGATTTTGCAGGCATTGTTATGGTAAGCGTTCCGTCACTATATTTAAAGCCTTTAAACACAGTAGGTTGCACCACTTCGGGTTTTTCAAAACTGTTAAAAGCATTCATTTCCGGAGCTGTAAGTACTTCACCCGATACATTCTTAAAGGTTCGGCCAATCACCGGACAGGTCACTGTTATTTCCTTTGACGGATTAAGGTTTGCCAGTGAAATATGTATTTCCCCCTCTTTATCAACGGAAGCAGAAGCTGATATTGCCGGGATCGCCCTCTCCCCCATTACATAATCCTCGCAACGGAGGTCTGTATTCAGCAGCTGTGCCTCCTGGTGAACACTGAACATCCTGAAAACATGGTATGTAGGTGTAAGCACCATTTTATCATCTTTTGTAAGAATAACGGCCTGCAGAACATTTACCGTCTGTGCCAGGTTAGCCACTTTAACCCTGTCAGCGTGGTGATTGAAAATATTAAGATGTATTGCCGCCGTTATTGCATCCCTGAGGGTATTTTGCTGGTACAGGAAGCCCGGGTTTGTTCCGGGTTCCACTTCAAACCAGTTGCCCCATTCATCTATTACAATTCCTTTTGTATTACGGGGATCATGCCTGTCCATAACAGCTGCATGACCTTTTATGATCCTGTCCATTTCATAATTAAGCCTGAAGGTTTCAAACCAGTCATCCTCGGTAAAATTTGTTGCGCTGTTTTTGTTGCCCCAGCCCCCGGGAACAGAATAATAGTGCAGTGAGAGTCCCTGGAACATATAACGATTTACAGGTTCCCTCATAAGTGTTTCAGTCCATTCGAATTCATAGTTATTTGCACCGCATGCAACCCGGTAAAGCCTGTTGCCGGAGAAGTTCCTGAGATAAGTTGAATACTGTCTCATAACATCACTGTAGAAATCGGCAGTCATATTTCCACCGCAGCCCCAGTTCTCATTACCAATACCAAAATATTTCACTTTCCAGGGTTCTTCCCTGCCGTTCTCCTTCCTTAGTCTTGTCATCGGACTATCCGAATCCGAAGTCAGGTATTCAATCCAATCAGCCATCTCCTTCACCGAACCTGATCCTACATTACCGCATATATATGCATCACAGTCCAGTAGTTCAATAAGCTTCATGAACTCATGGGTGCCAAATGAATTATCTTCGGTGACGCCGCCCCAGTGTGTGTTTATTATTGAAGCCCTTTTCTCCTGAGGCCCGATACCGTCTTTCCAGTGGTATGTGTCGGCAAAACATCCTCCCGGCCAGCGCAGATTGGGAATTTTCATCTCACGAAGGGCAAACAAGACATCATCCCTGATCCCATAAGTATTTGGAATGGATGATTCTTTTCCTACCCATATACCTCCATAGATACATGACCCGAGATGTTCGGAGAAATGACCGTAGATATCCTTGCTGATCACAGGTCCCGTATTATTTGCTATGATTACCAGTTGGTTAAGCTTTCCTGTATTTTCTTTCTGTGCATTTAAAATGAATGCCATGTTAAAAAGAAATACAATTAAAAGAAAAAGAGATTTTTTCATTTTGATTTCTTTGATAAGTTCAACATTTTATATTCCCGTTTATTATTCATTTTTTTTTGCCCCTAAATCCCCTAAAGGGGACTTTACCTTTCTTATCATGGATTATGTCAATTGTGTCTCTATGAACGAACCAAGCTTTTTGTATTTCAGGAAAAGCTTTTTATATTTTTCAGCTCTCTCCGGATTTGGTTTATACTCTTTTTCAAAACCGGTGCCCATTGCTTTTTGTGCTGCCGGTATGTCTTTATGAACTCCAGCCACAACTGATGCGGCCATTGCTGATCCCAGGGCACATGTCTGGTCGGAGCTGGCTACTTTAATAGGCATATTCAGGACATCAGCAACGATTTGCATTACGTATGGATTCTTTTTGGCCACTCCTCCTGTGGCAATTACCCCATCAATTCTGATACCTTCAGAAATAAATCTTTCATTTATCATCTTTGATCCGAATGCAGTTGCTTCAACAAGTGCTTTAAAGATCCTTGGGGCATCAGAACCCAGTGAGAGACCTGTGATAGCTCCCTTAAGCGCCTGATTGGCATCTGGTGTTCTTCTGCCATTCAGCCAGTCAAGGGCAATAAGGGTTGTCTCCTCTTCAGAAATCTGTTCGGCTTGTTTGCTAAGCTCATCTATGACTTTGTCGGCTGTAATATCAAAGATCTTTTCTTTTGATTCTTGATCTGGCCATTCCGTTTCTGATATTATCTCATGTACCGGCCATAGCAGAAGTTTTCCAAACCACGCATAAACATCCCCAAAAGCAGACTGACCTGCTTCTAGACCCATCATTCCGGGAATTATTGATCCGTCAACCTGGCCGCAAATCCCTGCAACCAGCTTATCCCCAACCTCTTCCATAGATGAGACAAGCATATCGCATGTTGAGGTCCCCATGACTTTAATAAGCTGGTAAGGTTTTATCCCTCCCCCTACTGCACCAAGATGGGCATCAAAAGCACCTGCACCTACTTTCACGTTTTCAGGCAATCCCAGTCTTGAAGCCCATTCCGGGGATATATTTCCGGCCGGAACATCACAGGTGAATGTTTCACTGTAAAGACGCGCTCTTAATCCTGCCAGAACGGGATCGAGCTTCACGAGAAATTTCTCATCAGGCAGACCATTGAAATCAGGGTGCCACATTGCCTTATGGCCTGCGGCACATCGGCTTCTTTTGATCTTCAGAGGATCGGTATTACCGCACAAAAGTGCAGGTATCCAGTCACAGTGTTCCACCCATGAAAAAGCATTTTTCCTGACATTTTCGTTGTTACGCATCACATGCAGGATCTTTGCCCAGAACCATTCCGAGGAATATATACCTCCTTCGTATTTTGTAAAATCTTTCCCTCCCCATGACCTGGACAGATCATTTATCTCTTCAGCCTCCCTGACCGCCGTATGGTCTTTCCAGAGCACAAACATGGCATCGGGATCATTTTCAAAACCGGTTTTCAATGATAAAGGGACACCTTCTCTGTCAACAGCTATAGGTGTTGATCCGGTTGTGTCAGCAGAAATACCGGTAATATTATCAATAACCTCCCTGCTTAATCCTTTGAGGGATCCTTTTACCGCTTGTTCAAGTCCCTCTATGTAATCTGAAGGATGTTGTCTGAACTGATTTATTGAAGGATCACAGTAGAGCCCTTTCTTCCACCTTGGGTATTCATATACTGATGTACCGGCGATTTCACCGTTTTCTGTATCCACAACCACCGAGCGTACCGAATCGGTCCCGTAATCTATACCGATCACATATTTCTTTGCCATCTGTTATTTGTTTTTATTTCCCTGTCCATAATAGGCATCTCTGCCATGTTTCCTTCCAAAGTGCTTGTCAAGCAGATATTTATCAACCGGTTCTTTTTTACCAAGCAGTTCTGTATAAAAAGCTGTCCTGGCAACCTCCTCAAGTGTAACTGCATTGTATACGGCTTTACCGGGGTCTTCCCCCCAGCTGAAGGGACCATGGCAGCAAACCAGAACCGAAGGCATTGCCATCGGGTCATTCATACCCATTCTTTCGATAATTACCCTCCCTGTATTTACTTCATAGTCATTTTCAACTTCAGCTTTACATAGTTTTCTGGTGCAAGGCACCTCGCCGTAGAAGTGATCGGCATGAGTGGTGCCCATGGCCGGAATGGTTCTGCCGGCCTGAGCCCATGAGGTAGCATAGGTTGAATGAGTATGGACAATACCTCCTATGTTTTGATAAGTTTTATACAACAGTAAATGAGTTGGGGCATCTGTCGAGGGATTGAACCTACCCTCAACAACTTTCCCCTCCTGATTGAGAACTACCATATCATCAGGCTTCATTGACTCATAACTCACTCCGGAAGGTTTTATCACAATCAGTCCGGTTTTTTTGTCTCTGCCGCTGGCATTACCCCATGTTTGGATTACCAGTCCATGATTTACAAGATCCAGATTTGCCTGGAAAACAGATTTTTTTAAATTATCCAGCATGATCCGAGACTTATTTAACTCTATACTTTAGTCACTTTAGTCACTCCAAACTTCTAACCGACATCTACGTTGAAATAGAAGTCTCGCTTTGACAGCTTCTTATAATTTACCTTATTGAACCTGTAGTAGTATGCGCCCCTTTTCGATGTCTCCTTTTCCTTCTCGTCAAGCTTTTCAAGTATATTCATCGACAGTATCTTTTTCCTGAAATTTCTTTTGTCAATGGTTTTCTGGTATATTGCCTCGTACAGGTCAAGGAGCTGAACAAGAGTAAATTTCTCAGGGAGAAGTTCAAAACCGACAGGTTTGATCCTTACCTGAAGACGAAGTTCTTTGAGAGCTCTCTCCACCATGTCGGAATGATCAAAAACAAGTTTGGGCAGTTTTTTTATGGACTGCCAGTGAGCGCCATTTTTATGTACTGCCTTCTGGTCAATATCTTTGATCTTTATAAGTGCCCGGTAAGCCACAGAAATAACCCTTGCTCCCGGATCCCTTGAGGGTTCACCGTAACAATAGAGCTGTTTCATATAGATATTCTTCAGGCCGGTAAGATTACGAAGTACTCGGCAGGCTGCAACATCTATACTCTCACCGGCTTCTACAAATCCTCCCGCCAGTGACCATTTTCCCTTTGCAGGATTAAAACTCCGCTTTATAACCAGAAGCTTGAGTTCCTTTTCAAGGATGTCGTATCCGAAAATTATTGAATCAACAGCCACCAGATGTTTTTTATACTTTGAATAGAGCTTCATCATTCGTTTTTAAGTTCTCTATTTGGTACACGCGGACAATCAGGCTATTCCGCCTGAGATATGATAATATATCTCGTTCATTCTCATCTCTTTTCTGAGAGTGTCAAGAATACATTTTTCATCAATGAGAACAAATTCAATTCCCAGCATGCCGGAAAAGTCCTCGAGATATTCTTTATCAACAGCCGTACTGAAGCCAGTATGATGCGCCCCTCCCGCATATATCCATGCAGCAGCGCCTGTTTTCAGGTCGGGCATAGGTGTCCACAATACACTTGCAACCGGAAGTTTAGGCATATCGGGACACTTTACAACCTCTACCTCGTTGACTATCATTCTGAATCTGTTGCCCAGGTCTATTACAGAAGCATTTATTCCTTTTCCTGGTGCGGTTTTGAATACGAGCCTTGCCGGATCGGCTTTACCTCCAATTGAAAGCTGATGAATTTCAACTGAAGGTTTTCCAAGAGCAATTGAAGGGCATACCTCAAGCATATGGGCTCCGAGGACTCTCATCCCCCGGGGATCGAAATGATAAGTATAATCCTCCATGAATGAAGTACCTCCTTTCAATCCCTGTGCCATCACCTTCATTGAGCGGACAAGGGCAGCAGTCTTCCAGTCGCCTTCAGCTCCGAAGCCGTAACCTTTGGCCATCAGGCGCTGTACTGCCAGTCCGGGCAATTGCTTAAGACCGTGAAGATCCTCAAAAGTGGTGGTAAATGCCTTGAAGCCTCCTTCCTTAAGGAATTTTTCCATCCCGGCTTCTATCCTTGCGGCCTCCTTAAGAGATTCCGAATTTGCCACAGCTTTTGTCATTCTATAATCGGACCTGTATTCTGCAATCAGTTTCTTTATTGCAGCCGGGGACACTTCGTTTACTGCCTTAACCAGATCGCCTACACCATATCCGTAAACCGAATAGCCCATTTTTATCTGTGCGCTCACTTTATTGCCTTCGGTCACTGCCACATCACGCATATTATCTCCAAAACGGGCAATCTTCATATTGCGGGCATCATCATAAGCGCCAGCGGTTCTTATCCATACAGCTATCCTGTCAACAGCTTCAGGATCCTGGTAATGACCAACAACAACCTTCCTGTTCAACCTCATCCTGGTACCAATGAATCCAAATTCACGGTCTCCGTGTGCTGACTGGTTCAGGTTCATGAAATCCATATCAATGGTTTCCCATGGTATATCCCTGTTAAGCTGTGTATGAAAATGGAGGAATGGTTTATTCAGCTCAGATAGTCCTTTTATCCACATTTTGGCAGGAGAAAAAGTATGCATCCATGTTATAAGTCCGATACAATTCATTGCATTATTTGCTTCGGAACATAAATCGCTTATAGATTCAGGTGTTGTAAGAACAGGTTTGAAAATGATCTTCTGAGAGATTTTTGGTGATCTGTCAAGAGCAGCTGCAATTTTGGCTGAGTCAGCAGCCACCTGTTTAAGTGTCTGAGGACCATACAAATGCTGGCTCCCGGTAACAAACCATACCTCTTTGTTTTTTAGTTTTTCCATAATCGATAATGTTTCTATTCTACCTTAATGCTTACTCCCTTTCCTCTGGAGGAGGTACAGGGAGGGGGTTATCATTTTACTACCAGAAATAAGCATAAAATGCAATTATCACTACTATAATGATTGCAGAGAACACAACATCCCAGTTGCTCCAGCTTGCTCGAGTCAGTGCTTTCTCCTCGGCAGTAGCTGATCCAATATACAATCCCCTGATAGCAGCCGGATCTGCTTTTGGAGTATAAAAGCTGACGATTATCATCAAAAGGATTACCAGGAAGAAGACAATTATTTCATAGTGATATGCATTCAATTCCAGGAACACCTTATAAAAAATGCTATCCGTGCTCAATTTCGATCCCAGGACCACAAATCCAAGCCTTGTCATTCCAAGGACAAATCCTGTTACAAGTCCTATAAAACCTGCTTTTGGTGTGGTCCTTTTTGACAGGATTCCGAGCAAAAAGACTGCCAGTATACCCGGGGCAAGCATTGACTGGACATCCTGAAGGTAAGCATACAATGCTTTACCTATTGTTTTCATTACAGGAATCCATAGAATCCCCAGTATAACAACAACTATAGTTGCTAGTCTGCCAACCCTGACAAGCTCTTTTTCTGGTGCCTGCGGTTTGAATTTCTGATAGAAATCCACGGTAAATAATGCTGCCGAGGAGTTATAAAGTGAAGCCAGTGAGCTCATCAGTGCCGCAAGTATACCTCCTACAACAAGTCCGGTAAAGCCTACAGGGAGTAACTCCTTAACCATCGCAGGAAAAGCCGCATCAGAATTTGTAAGTGTTAGTAATCCTTTCTGGCTCAGGGCATATGCTATCATTCCGGGAATCAGGAATATAAACACCGGAGTTAATTTGAAGCCGGCGCCCAGTATAGCACCTCTTCTTGATTCAGTCTGGTTTCGCCCGGAGAGAACCCTCTGAACGATGAACTGGTCGGTACACCAGTACCAGAAGCCGATTATTGCAGAACCGAGGATAACTCCGGTCCATGGGAATTCAGGATCGCTTGACGATCTCATCAGTTCGGTCATCTTGTCCCCGGCCTCATTAATTGGAACTGCCCGGCATATCTCCATCATCTCCGACCAGCCCCCAAGTTTTATAAGCCCGAAGACGAGTACTGCCAGCGATCCGATAAGAAGAACCGGTGCCTGCAGTACAGAAGTATACAATATAGCTCTCATCCCTCCCAGGGTTGTATAGATACCTGTTAGCAAAACAAGTCCGATTGCACTTATCCAGAAAAAGTCAATACCAAATATTGATTCAATACCAAATACCTCCTTGAAAACAACACCTCCGGCATATACGGTAACTGCAACTTTGGTAAGGACATAACTAACAAGGGAAATGATTGACAGGAAAGATCTCGAACTGCTGTTATATCGTTTTTCAAGAAACTCGGGCATAGTGAATACCTTGCTCCTGGAATAAAACGGCACAAAGAACCATCCAAGAAAAAGAATGATCCATCCATGCATTTCCCAGTGAGCCATAGCCATGCCGGAAGAGGCCCCTGCTCCCGCCAGCCCCACAAGATGTTCCGATCCTATATTGGATGCAAAGATAGATGCACCAATTGCCAGCCATGTTGCATCACGCCCGGCAAGGAAATAATCAGTTGACGTCTCCTCTTGTCGCTTTACTACCCAGATAATAATACCTACAAGACAAAGACAAAAGAGCCCTAATACAATCCAGTCTAATGTAAACATTGTAAATAAATTAAGAGTTACTCAATCGGTAATTTATTTTAAATATCAGAAAGTGTGCTGCTAATATTAAGAGATCCCTTACTACGTTCGGAATGAAAGTTGCCATAGGAAAGGTTAATATATTATGAATGGTCCATCACAAATCTATACAAATAATTTTTAAATGTAAAAAATACACTCATAATATTTTTCCCCATTTCTTAAGAGATGATGTAATGAATTCAATGATCCTCTGATTTTCTTCCCTTCCGGAACCTTCAACATAAAATGGCTCTCCGAATTTAATATAAATTGGCTTGCTGCTATCCACAGGACCAAGATCTTTAATGATTTTTCCCTGACCCCAGAAATCAGTTTTTAAGGCAATAGGCACAATTTTAACACCTGCTTTCTTCGCCAGTTTGACTCCAAGGGAATTGAAATCTTCAGGTTTGAATTCGAGGCTCCTGGTGCTTTGCGGAAATATTATTATTGAGATACCTTTAGACAACAATTCCATACCACCGTTCATGACTGCCTCGAGATCCTTGCGGGGATCGGTTCTCCCCACAACAATTGGATTCCTTGATTTCATAACATCCCTGAAGAAAGGATGCCGGACAAGACTCTCCTTTACAACATATGTGACACTCCTGCGTGGTGCAATAATCACCGGGAGGATCA
>CAZKWD010000017.1:0-13585 GCA_964556175.1 uncultured Rikenellaceae bacterium | reverse complement strand
AGTACCCTTAACTACTGGAACTTCTGTACTGCTGAGAGCTTTACCCATCATAGGGCCACCCGATACTATCTTTCCTGTATCATCAGGAAGGCCTCCGGCAGCTTCGATAAGGTTTTTCACCGGTGTGCCGATCCTTACAAAATAATTGCCCGGATTTGAAACAGATTTCCCGGTAATTGTAACAACTCTTTCAAAGAGAGGCTTGTTTTTCTGAACAGCCTCATATACTGCAAAAGCAGTACCTACATTATGTACAACAGTATTAACATCGATAGGCAGGCGGCCTGAAGGAACTTCTCTTTTGGTGAGAGCCTTAATGAGTTGCTTTTCAGCACCCTGCGGATATTTAACCTTAAGTGCATATACTGTTATCCCCTGAAATGCATTTGCAAGATTAGTGAGATGATCAATGGCATCGGGCTTATTGCTTTCGATGCCTATCATGGCTTTATCAACCCCGAGGGCCTTCATAAGAATTGTAACACCAATAAGGATCTCTTCACCTCTTTCGAGCATCAGACGATGGTCGGACGTAAGATAGGGCTCACACTCAACTCCGTTAATGATCAGCTGGTCACATCTTTTTCCGGAGGGCACGGTGAGCTTGATATGAGAAGGAAATGTAGCTCCGCCAAGCCCTACGATCCCCGATTCCAGGCATTTCTTTACTATCTCTTCGGGCGAAAGCTTTATTTCTGTTACTATTTCATCGCTTCTGTCAATGGTCTCAGACCATTCATCTCCCTCAACATCAATAAAAACGGCTGTCTGCTTATAGCCGGTTGTGTCCATTACAATGTCAATTTTATTAACCTTGCCTGACACTGATGAATGTATATTTGATGAAATAAATCCCTTGCTTTTAGCTATCACCTGACCTGTTTTTACCCTGTCATCCTTATTAACTACAATTGACGCAGGAGTGCCGATATGCTGGCTTACAGGTATTGCAACACTTGACGGAAGCGGCAGATGCCGGATCTCACTTCCTGCTGTCAGCTTGTTCTCGGGCGGATGAATTCCTCCTATGGGAAATGTTTTCAACGATATGATATTTTTATATTAGGTAATGTAATTTTCATACTGTTTTTACCTCGGCCTGTTCTTCAACTTTGGGTTTCCTCGGGGGAAAATTAAGTTCGAGAATAGAACCTGTAGGACATTCTTCAACACACTTCCTGCAGAATGTACATTTAGTGGCATCAATATATGCAAGGTTATTTTCGATTGTAATGGCATCGAACTTGCATACTTTGAAGCATTTGTTGCAGGCTATGCAGGCGACTTTGCAGGCTCTTCTTGCCGGTCCTCCCTTATCGCAGTTTGAGCATGCCACATAAATTTTACGGTCTTTCTTAGCTTTCTTCCGGAGCTCGATAATATTTCTAGGACATGCTTTTACACAGGCTCCGCATGCTACACATTTATCATCGATGATGACCGGTAATCCGGTTTCATCATTCATGAACATTGCATCGAAGGTACAGGCCCTGACGCAATCGCCGTATCCCAGGCAGCCATAGCTGCAATCTGTTTCTCCGGTGTAGAGACTATGTGCAATCCTGCAATCAGGAACACCGTCATACCTGGTAGTATGAGGACGAAACTCCGGGGTCCCGTTACATAAAAGAACTGCAACAAGCGGTTCAACGGCAAGGGCTTCTTTCCCCAGGATCTTAGCAGCTTCTTCCATAACAGTTGCACCGCCCACAGGACAATTTAAACCTTCAAAGGTCTCGGCTTTAACGAGAGCCTCTGCAAAATTACGGCATCCGGCAAAACCGCACGCTCCGCAATTTGCACCAGGGAGAACAGCCTGAACCTCGTCAATTCTGGGATCCTCTATGACCTTGAATTTCTGAGCTATAAAATAAAGTATTACTGCTGCCAGCAGGGCAAGCAGACTCAGACTTATGATCGTTATGAGAACTGTAATGCTCATTAATTCAGGCTTTTAACGTAAATATAAATTTCCTGCCTATCCTGTTTCTGAAAATATATAGAATCAGGTAATAAGGGATCAGTACAGCCAGTGCTCCAAGACCTGCTGTTAATTCGGGTACTGAAAGAGATATAAGGGTTATCAGTACAGCCACTAAAAGGATCAGGGGCATTACATAACCAAGGAACACAGCAATATGTCCTGCCGATTGTTTCATCTGGATTGTCACACTTTCACCCGGATGTACCTGATAAATACCGGGTATTTCAACAATTTTTTCTTCCCGTCCTGAAAGTGAACAGATCCCTTCAGCATGGCATCCAGCGCATGCTGCCGATGATATTATGCTGACTGCAACAGAATTATTATCTGATTTCTGCACTATGCCTTCGTGTTCAATGCTTTCAAATTTATAAGACATGGTTTTTGGTAATCAGGAAACTAAGTGGCAAAATTATAATTACTATAAAAATCTTGTAATGCTTTTTATCAGCATTTATGATGCTTTTATTATTTATAATTATTTTAAATAAGCCTTTTCAACTTATGTTGCTCCACGATTGCCTTTTACTGAACAAACGTTTCAGTCCTGCTGAAAGAATAAGATTCTGATCTTGTTCAAGAAGAGGATCCTTGTTGAGAATATCTTCTGCAATGTTACGCACATATTCAATCAGCTGTCCATCTTTTGAAAGGTCAGATATCTTAAGATCGAATGGGATACCGCTCTGCATTGTCCCTTCGATATCACCGGGGCCCCTGAGCTGAAGATCTGTTTCAGCGATCTCGAAACCATCATTTGTACTTATCATGATCTCTATTCTTCTTGCGGCTTCTTTTGAGAGTTTCTGAGAGCTCATCAGGATACAATATGACTGATCGGCACCTCTGCCCACACGGCCCCTGAGCTGGTGAAGCTGCGAAAGTCCGAATCGTTCAGCGCTCTCTATTACCATAACGGAAGCATTGGGAATATCAACTCCCACCTCTATAACCGTTGTAGCAATAAGGAAATGAGCATGTCCATCCCTGAAGAGTCTCATAGATTCTTCCTTTATTGCCGGGGTCATTCTCCCATGCACCACGCTTATGCAGTACTGAGGCGGCGGAAACTCCCTTGAAATTGTGTCCCAACCATCTTCAAGATCCTTATAATCCATGGTCTCGGATTCCTTGATTAACGGATATACTATATATATCTGACGGCCTTCTGCTTTCTGCCGGCGCAGGAAACCGAAAACCTTATTTCTTTCAGAGTCAAAAAAATGCATTGTTTTTATCGGTATCCTGCCGGGGGGAAGCTCGTTGATAATTGAAACATCAAGATCACCATAAAGAGTCATTGCCAGTGTTCTGGGTATAGGAGTGGCTGTCATAACAAGCACATGCGGCGGATTAAGGCTTTTTCCCCAGAGCCGGGCTCTCTGTTCAACACCGAACCTGTGCTGCTCATCAATAATTACCAGTCCAAGGTTGGCGAATTTTACATTTTCTTCAATAAGAGCATGGGTGCCTATAAGTATATTTAGTGATCTGTCGAGCAGCGATTCGCTGATATCCTTTCGTAAAGACTTTTTTGAGGAACCTGTTAAAAGCCTGATCTTTAAGTTGATGCCTTCAAGCATTTTTGTGATTGTCTCATAATGCTGACCGGCAAGGATCTCTGTCGGAGCCATGATGCACGCCTGGTAACCGTTATCTATGGCTATAAGCATGCTCATCAGGGCAACAAGGGTTTTTCCGCTTCCAACATCACCCTGGAGAAGCCTGTTCATCTGTTTTCCGGAACCCAGATCTTTACGGATCTCTTTCATGACTCTTTTCTGCGCGTCGGTAAGTGAAAAAGGGAGATTGTTGAAATAGAAATTATTGAAATTTTCCCCAACGCTTGAAAAAACAAAACCCTTGAATTTCTGAGAGCGTTTGTACTTATACCTTAGCAGATTAAGCTGGATATAAAAGAGTTCCTCGAATTTCAGGCGATACCTGGCTTTTTCAAGTTCACCGGGACCACAAGGGAAATGTATCTTCTGCAGGGCCTGATGAAGACCCATCAACTTATATTTTGACCCAATGCCTGCTGGCAGTGTTTCAGGCAGGGTGAATGTCATCTGCCTGAAAAGATTTCCCATGAGCTTGCTGACAGCTTTCGAGGTTAAAAAATGGTTTTTGAGCTTTTCAGTGGTGCTGTATTGTGCCTGAAGTGCAGAACTCATTCTCTCAGCAACCTTTCCTGATGCTTCAATCTCAGGGTGGATTATGTTGATCATGCCGTTAAAAACACCGGGCTTGCCAAAAACGATATATTCAACACCCGGGATATAATTGCCTGTTATCCATTTACTTCCTTTAAACCACACAAGTTTTATTGTACCCGTATCATCACCGAAATCAGCAACAAGCCTTTTCCCGGCTTTGTGCCCTTCCGTATAATATCCCCTTATCATACCCTTTACCTGAACATACGGCAAATCGGGATCGAGCTCGGAAATCTTGTAAAACCTCGTCCTGTCGATATATTTATATGGAAAATAATACAGGAGATCATTATATGTGACGATATTCAGTTCCTTATTGAGCAGCTCAGCTCTTTTGGGACCGACACCGGGAAGGTATTTTATATCAGTATCGAGAAATTCGTACATTTTTAAATGTAAGTGATTTGAATTCCGCAATTTTTAAAAATCAGGTACAAGGGCTTTTTCATTAATGATTTATACAATTCAAAAGATGACCTAAAATACTTATTTTTGCACACCTTACCTAAAATATATTATCTGAACGAAGATGTTTTTTTTCAGGATAAAATATCTGAGCTATCTTATATTTTCTGGGCACCGGAAAGGGCATGGTATCCACAGCCCTTTTGTTTTCGACCTGGTATCGCGCATCATGCGGAATAAAATTGACCAGGATATTGTCTTAAAGATTGAGAATATAAGAAAGAAGAATATTTCCGACGACAGGATTATTTCAGTTCAGGATCTTGGAGGAGGATCATCCAGAATGAAAGGCAGTATAAGAAGAGTGTCAGATATTGCAGCATATTCAGCAGTACCCCGGAAATATGGCAGGTTATTGTCAAACATGGCATCAGAGTTTGGAAAACCTGACATTTTAGAGCTCGGAACATCATTGGGTATAAGTACATTGTACCTGGCAACTGCATGCCCCGAATCGACGGTATATACAATCGAAGGATGCCCCTCCGCTGCTGAAATTGCATATGAGAACTTTCAGAAAGCCGGGATACACAATATAAACCTTATTTGCGGATCGTTCGATGATAAAATACCTGAACTCTGCAGAAAATCTGTAAAACCTGGTCTCGTATTTATCGACGGTAACCACAGGGCAGAACCCACTTTAAAGTATTTCGAAGAGATAGCGGATATTTCTGATAGAAATACAGTGATAATAATCGATGACATACACAGTTCATATGAAATGGAAGAGGCATGGACACTTATAAAGAAACATGAAAAGGTCACTCTTACATTGGATATTTACAGGATGGGTCTCGTCTTTTTCAGGGGGGGAATGAATCATTACAACTATGTGATAAAGTATTAACAAAAATTAAGACACTAAAATTTCGTATTTAACTAAATTAATCTAATTTCGGAAATTCAAATTCAAAAGGAAATGGACACAGTAATTGAGATACATAATATTGTAAAGAACTACCAGATTGGAACAGTAATTGTCAGAGCTTTGAGATCGGTAACATTAAATATCAAAAAGAATGAATATGTGGCAATTATGGGTCCATCAGGGTCAGGTAAATCAACTCTTATGAACCTGCTTGGCTGTCTTGACACGCCAACCAGCGGATCCTATATACTCAACGGAACCGATGTCAGTAAGATGGATGATGATTTCCTTGCTGAGATACGTAATAAAGAGATAGGATTTGTTTTTCAGACTTTTAACCTTCTTCCCAGATATACAGCGCTGGAAAATGTCACACTGCCGTTGATATACGCCGGAATCCAAAAGGCAGAGCGTGAAAAAATGGCTATTGAAACCATGAACCATGTAGGGCTTGGTGACAGGATGACCCATAAACCAAATGAGCTTTCCGGCGGACAAAGACAGCGTGTCGCAATAGCCAGGGCTCTGGTTAACAACCCTTCCATAATATTGGCGGATGAACCTACCGGAAACCTTGACAGCAAGACCTCGATAGATATCATGGACCTTCTGGATGATATACACAGAAATGGTAACACGGTTATCGTGGTCACACACGAGGGAGATATTGCCAGACATGCTGCACGTATAATAAGACTTTTCGACGGAGAGGTAGCCGAGGATATTCCAAACGAAAAGTATAAACCAGCCTGATACCTTTGCTCTTTACAGGATGGCTGGATAATCTTTTATTTCCAGGTTATGAAAATATATACCCGTACAGGCGATGATGGCACCACCTCATTGGCGGGTGGCGAAAGAGTCCCAAAATACCATATTCGCGTTGAGGCATATGGTACTGTTGACGAGCTCATCTCATGGATAGGGCTTTTAGCTGATCACCGGGAAAACAATGATCGTAAGGATTTCCTGAAATATGTGCAGGATCAACTGATGAGAGCTGCTGCTACCATTGCTTCTGATCCGGCAAAAGCAGAAGAGAGTAAATATCATCCCGAACCGGATTGTGTCAGGATCATTGAAAATGAGATTGATAAGACTGAGGAAGGACTTGAACCTCTAAATAGTTTCATTCTGCCCGGTGGTAATATTCTGGCATCTTATTGCCATATAGCCAGGTGTGTCTGCCGCAGGGCTGAAAGAAGAGTGATAGAGGCCAGTGAAAAAGAAATAATCCCTGAATTAATTATAAGATTCCTTAACCGTCTGTCAGATTATCTATATGTATTAAGCCGAAGAATCAATTTAGAGCTTGATAATGAGGAGATTAAATGGTCCATCTGAAGTATTGAAAATCTATAAAAAAGCGGTTGTTTTTTATCTAAAATAATATTTATATTTGCAAACCTCAAAAAAACTAAATTATAGAAGCAGACGATGTATTGGACACTTGAATTGGCATCAAAACTCGAAGATGCTCCATGGCCTGCAACCAAGGATGAGTTGATAGATTTCGCAATCAGGTCAGGTGCTCCGATGGAAGTTATCGAAAATTTACAGGAAATAGAGGATGAGGGTGATATTTACGAGAGTATTGAAGATATCTGGCCCGATTATCCCAGCAAAGACGACTTTTTTTTCAACGAAGACGAATATTGAAAAAGGGGACTAATAGAATTAAAATTTCGTTTCAGGCAGGTGTTATTTGAAAATATCGGATATTTGTTTAGGTCTCAGAGTGTCAAACCAGTTAAATCCGTCGAGGCGCGGATTATCACCAGGCAGGTCTGAAGGCGGATCTATTACCCCTTCGGGTTCCTGCAGTTCATGGATCTCAGTTATTTTTCCATTATCTATATATATTTCAATATTTGAGCATTCAGCCCTGTTCACACCAGAAAGTTCATCATTGTCAAGAAGATAGTATATCGACTCCCCATTGCCGGTAATAACTATTTTGTATAACTCATTGTCTTTGAAATAACCGATGAGCGATCTTCCCTTTATCTGGTTGTATCGCATCGTATCTACCTGGCTTGTAACGAATGCCATATTATACAGCTCCAACCTGTCTGCTTTGCGATTTTTTGTGAAAACGGCCATGGAGTCGGATGTCAGCTGATTTTCCTCCGACCATAATATAGGGCTTGTATAAAGTCTTATTACAGAATCCCTGAAAGAGTAGGAGAGAGAATCACATTTCGCCTGCATGTCATTACTGAAAACGCGGCATTTATAATATGCTTTCATGGTCCTGAATCCTGTACCTGATGTATCGGCTACCGATGATGTTGTACTTATTGTATCAGCGTGAAGAAAGAGTGAATCCCTTCCGGAGACCTGGATAAAAACGGCACTGTCAGTAACCATGAATTTTTCAGGTTCTTTATAGTACCAGGCATAATGTCCCTTCACAATAATATTGTCAGTAGTGTCGGTAATACTTATATTTCTGAAAGACTCACCAAACCCTGTATTATCTTCATAATAAAGCGAGTCTCCTTTTATGATCTGTTGTTTATTGTCAATAAGGGCATTCTCCCAGATGCTTGTTACGTTGTTCTTAGTGTCATACCATCCTCTTTCACAGTATAGATAGAGGCTGTCGCCGACCAATTCTGAGGGACCTGTAAACAGAGCAGTTTCCGATTCGGTATTGTAATCCATCGTATCAGCCGTCATAATATAATCAGGATTGACAATTTTAACACTGTCCTTGAAATGATAAAGATACTGTGTGGCATGATAGGTACCGATTCTGCTTGTCAGTGTGTTATCTCCGTTGATAATCCTGCCGTGATTGTTATAATGTGCAATGTCAGTCACAAAGTCGTATGTGACAGCGGATGTAAACAGATGGGTCTCTTTATCAATTAGTTCAACATTGCCTTCGACGAATGCAAATTCCGTCTCTCCGTCATAATAAAGGTAATTTCCATAAAGATGAAGTGTATCGCCCTGTTGAATATGGATTCTTCCGTATGCTTTTACCTGGTTCTTTTTCTGATAATAGTGTGCACTGTCACAATTCATCCAAACCTCCTTATGTTTAAGGGCAACATTACCAAGGAGCTGCTGCAGGTCTTTATCGATTGTTTCATCAACCTGCCATAGGTCAGCATGCAGAATTTCAATTTTCTTGCTCTTCTTTTTTTGAGGTTCGGTATCCTGGGATATTGATACAGAGGTAATTACCAGGCATATCAGCAATAAGAAGAAATACTTATAGTTTCCGGAACACCTGATATATTTTATTTCAGCCATCCTTTTTTCAGAAAATCGCATGATTTAAACTCATCGCTGATTCTAATATAGGTGCTCTCAATCTTCTCATCGATCCACTTATCATATGCTTTGGAACGCTGTTCTCTCAGCGCGGCTGTCCAGAGAATCTCATAATCGTCTTTCATGTTTGCCCTGTGGGCAGGGATTTCATTATCCAGCCGTACTATCCTGAATACAACATTCCCGTCGTCATCTGAAGTCCTGAAGGCTTCTGATATTTCACCCTGTTTCATGTCTCTGACTTTTACGTACATTTCAGGATTCAGTTCATCAAGGGTGAACCATGTGATCCGTTCAGAAGGATTGGTACTTACTAATTTCCCCCCGTTTATTCTGCTGTCTTTATGACTTGAATAGATTTTTGCTGCAGTTTCAAAGGTGATACTATCCTTCCTTATCAGGTTTGCCAGACTGTCGAGTTTGGAAATTGCTCTGGTAACCTGATCAGGTTTCACTTTGGGTTTAATCAGAATATGCCGTGTATTTATCATGTCACCTTTGCGGTCGATCAGCTGAATGATATGGAATCCATATCTTGTCTCAACAATTCTCGATACTGTATTTTTTGTCAGGCTGAATGCTGCATCTGCGTATGCCTTTTCAAACGCACCCCTGATAGAATAACCCAGTTCGCCTCCGTTCCTTGCGGTTCCGGGATCTTCTGAATACATTACCGCCAGGACATTGAAGCTTTTGCCGGCAAGAATCTCACTTCTGATATCAAGAAGCCTCTGTCTTGCTTCAGCCTTATTCTCTTCTTTACCTGGCGGGTCAAGCTGTATTATACTTAACTGGACCTTTGCAGGAATAACCGGAAGACTGTCGTTTGGGATGCTTGAAAAATACTTTCTTAACTGGTTTGGCGTAACTGTAACATCTGCCGCAATATTTGACTGCACTTCTCTTATTATTTCCTGTTCAATCAAGGCCTTTCGGATATCCCGACGTATTTCAACCATGCTCTTTCCAAAATATTCCTCAAGAGCTTTTTCACTACCGGCACTTTGTATTGCGCTGTTTATGTTCATAGTGATCTCGTTTTTAACCATATCTGGTGTAATTTCAATACTATCTATTCTTGCCTGGTCGAGAAAGAGCCGTGATACCAGCAGTTCATTAAGCACGATGCACCGTTGCTGATCTATCGGGGATCTGTTGCCATTCCTCTTCAAGTCGATTACAAGGGTCTCTATATCAGACAGGTATATCTCTTCATCCCCTACAATTGCAGCCACTGACTCAACCAGCACCTGTGCATTTGCGGTCGAAAATCCGGAAATTAGTATACCCGTCAGCATCAAAATAAATCCCAAACCCTTTTTCATCATATCAATTATTAAAAATTGTAAAATCATTCTCTTTAAGTGCATCATTATAGATCCCGTTTTCAAGAGCCTGTATAAACTCAAGCCTGCGGTTGTTCCAGATAATCCTTTTAATATCGTCCCTGACATATTCAAATGGGGCCAGAGTGGATCTGAGCCTGTAATCCCTGATTGTTATAAAGTAAATATAAGTGGAATCGTTCGATTCATAAAAAGATGTCCTTCTCAGGAAATATTCCTCATTTGAAATATCTTCGGGCAACTCCACTGAAAGCCTGTCGAATGGTATCCATTTCTCATTGAAATCATCGAATTTATCTGCAAACTGGTAACAAATGGATTCAAGCTGCTGAAGATCATCCTGCTCATTTGAGCGTGCGAGACGTCTGATCCTGTAAATGTCGGGAGTCTCAACCGGAAGCTTAATGAACAGTGCTTTGATAATATTCGAGCCGAGGAAAAAACTTTTCTGGTTGGCTGAATAGTAATTTTCCATTTCTGCCTCAGTTACAGTTGTATCCATCTTCTCCAGCATCATTTGCCTCTGATACTGATAGATCACCAGATCGGCCCTGGTCTCTTCGATCTGTTTATCTATTTCATCTTTGAGTTCCGGGGAGAGATTCTCAACAGCTTTCTGGTAAAGAAATTCTTTTCTTGCCCATTTGTTTATATAATCGTGTATTATACCTGCGCTGTCCATTGTTGATGTTTCCTCCGTAATAAGCCGGGGTATCTGATCCTGATATAGAAAAACATCTCCTGCACGGGCAACAGCCACACGTTTAGGATCGCGTCTTGAATTACCGCATCCGGCGGTAATAATTAATATGATTCCAATAGTCAGAATTCTATTCATTATTCAGACTCTTTTTAATTTCAAGAAAAATCCGGTCATCAACATTAACGGTGTATTTACTCTTTAATTGCATTATCCATTCTGACTCAAGATAGTCCTGGTATCCCATCAACATATCACCCGCAACCTCCTCAAAGGGTAGCGGTTCCGGTTCAATTACCCTGCTTATTGCCACAATTGAAGGGTAATTATTGATTGTATATACTTGTATTCCTTTAGTCCACTTAATCTTTTCAAGTTCCGGATCATCTCCGGTAAACCATTGTCCTTCAGTTATTACCAGGACTGAATCATTGTCGCTGTTAAACTTTTCCAGCATAAGTTCATCACACTCCTTTTTTTGTGAATATTTCCTGTAAGGCGATAAAAGCTTTTTTTCTTTCCCCTGACTTCTCAGAGTATAGATTTTTGCCTCTATTCCTTTTCTTGTAAGATTTTCATTTTTATGCTGCTCATAATAACGTCTTAGTCCTGTACTGTCTTCATTGATCCGGTTCCAAACCTTTTTACCTGATATTTCAAAAAGAAGTATTCCGTCATGGAACTCCTTCATAAGGTAGCGGAAGTCGGGATATTTTGTTTCCAGGATTGAGTTTTCATATTTGATAATCTGATCTGACACACAGGTCTCAATTGACTGGTTCACAAATGAAACAGGATCATCAGTTATGATCATCAATCCCCGTTTTTCGATATATGCAGCGAACTCTTTTGTTGTAAAGCGCCGATCTGCAAATGAATATAGATTGCCAGAAGGCATTTGTGCCCTGTTATATTTTGCCAGACCCCAGATAATAAGTGTATCGGTATTATTAACGAACCATCTGTATGCCGGCTGGTTTATCCTGAACTTATATTCTGCCTTAAGCTTGTCGGTAAAGGATTTTTTGCTTAATGAATTGAGGTGAGATTGATTGATCTTACTCTCAAGGTATGATCTGGTTTGTTCAAACGATCCATGAGGTCTTCTGTCAAGGAGTTTTATTATATGCCAGCCGTAGGGAGTTCTTATAGGTTTTGTGTATTGACCTGTATCGGGTATTGTGAAAGCAGCTTCCGTAAATTCGCTGATAATCTCACCTGTTCCGAACCAGTTCATTTTTCCTCCATTGGCAGCTGATTCTTTATGATCGGAGTACCTGGATGCCAGTTCACTGAAAGAGGCCCCTCCCTGGAGTTCCTTATATATCAAGTTGATGGATTCCTCGGCTTTTTTAGCTTCATTTTCTCCAATTCCAGGCGGAGCAGCCTTCATTATATGGGCTACAAGTATCTTTCCTCTTGCGGCTCTTTTATCGGTTACCTGGATTATATGATAACCAAAAGGTGTCCGGACAGGGTCTGATATTGAACTGGTTTTGAGATTATATACAGCATCTTCAAAAGGCATTATCATCTGGAAAACAGTAAAATAACCAAGATTTCCACCATTTATCTTTACAGAAGGATCGTCTGAAGTAGCTCGAGCAACCTGTTCAAAAGACTCCCCTGTAATGATTCTCTCTTTAATATCTGCAGCTTTTTGCCAGGCAGTAAGAGTATCTTCCGGTTTTGCTGAGGGAGAGCAACTGATCAGAATATGCCTGGCTTTAATTTCAGTAAGTGATCGTTTATATGCTTCCTGCAGGACTTTTTCCCTGACCCCGGTATCGGTAAGATAATTTTGTGCGAGCTGATTCCTGTAACCGTTAAATTCATTGCGGAATGCTTTTGTTGTATCCAGTCCTTCACTGATGGCATCGGCAACCTTCAGCTTAAAGACTATATATTGCTGCAGGTAATCATCAATATTTGAGGGGATTTCCGCTACGTTGCTTTTACGGTACATTCTGATAAATTCTCCCGCTGAAACCTCATTCCCGGCCACAGTCATAAGAATTTTATCTGAAAGATCCTGTGTCAGACAGATAACAGGCAGCATGAAAATCAACAGTGATGATCCTGCTTTCATCAAACGTGGTTGAGACAGGTTGTTATTCAATACTCTTTCTGCTGTAATTCGGAGATTCCCTTGTTATAGACACATCATGAGGATGGCTTTCAATTATTCCCGAGTTGGTGATCCTGACAAACTTTGCCTCTTTCTTAAGAACACTTATGTTTTTTGCTCCAACATATCCCATCCCGGCTCTCAAACCTCCTGTCATCTGGTAGATCACTTCGGTGAGAGTACCTTTATAGGGCACCCTTGCGGCAATGCCTTCCGGGACAAGCTTCTGAATGTCATCTTCAATATCCTGGAAATACCTGTCTTTTGATCCCTGCTGCATGGCTTCAATTGATCCCATTCCCCTGTATGACTTAAACTTACGGCCGCTATAGATTATCGTTTCACCCGGAGACTCCTCCACTCCTGCAAAGAGTGACCCGGCCATTATAGAATCAGCTCCCGCTGCCAGTGCTTTTATTATGTCACCTGAATATCTGATGCCGCCATCTGCTATTATCGGGATACCCGACCCTTCAATTGCTTTGTAAACATTATAGATTGCTGAGAGCTGTGGAATTCCAACGCCGGCAATTACCCTTGTTGTACATATTGAGCCGGGACCTATTCCTACCTTAAGGGCATCAGCTCCT
>CAZKWD010000016.1:0-13977 GCA_964556175.1 uncultured Rikenellaceae bacterium | reverse complement strand
TCAAACGAAGGGGTTGTTTCCCCAAAATGAAGGGTGGCAACATACTCCTTATCAAGATCCTGAAACTCACTTATCCTTTTTGTGGCCTTCCCGGTGCATAATATCATCAAACCGGTGGCTAGCGGATCAAGGGTGCCGGCATGCCCTACTTTGATCTTTTTAATCCCGAATGTGCTTCTGATCATTATTCTTACCTTGTTTACAAGGTCGAAGGAGGTCCAGTAAAGAGGTTTATCAAAAAAGAGCACCTGCCCCTCTTCAAATATGTTGCCCTTCTCATCTTCCATGTTAACCCAGTAATACAGCCAGCAAGCCTATAATTACACAATATATTGAAAACCAGATCAGTTTACTGCGTTTCACCAGTTCTACCATCCATCTGCAGGCAAAGTAGCCTGAAAAAAAGGCTGCAAAAAATCCGATCATTATTATACCGGCTCCGGAACTGCCACTATTTATCTCTCCCGTAAGTATCTCCAGCAGATTTGCAGCTATAACCGGTACCAGTACCATAAGAAAAGAGAACCTTGCTATCTTATCTTTACTGTTTCCAATAATGAGTCCGGTGGCAATGGTGGCTCCTGACCTTGAGATCCCCGGAATAACTGCAAAAGCCTGTGCAATACCAATAATAAAGGCATCGAGGTAAGTGATTTTCCTGTTCCTCTTCCTTATGAAATGAGCTCCTGCCAGCAACAGAGAAGTTATCAGAAGCATGAATCCGACAAATACCATGTTGCCATTGAACATTCTTTCAATCGGTTCCTTTAGCAACAGTCCTGCAACACCAACCGGGATCATTGAAACAATTATCTTAAGTATATATGAGGTCTCGTCATTCATTCTGAATTTCAGGGTCCCCCTTCCAAGTGTCACTATCTCCCTCCGGAAAACCACAATAGTACTCAGCACAGTTGCCCCGTGAACAGCCACTGTAAAATAAAAACTTGCTTCAGGATTTACTCCGAAGAGTGATTTGGCTATCTCAAGATGTCCGGAACTGCTCACGGGCAAAAACTCCGTGAGCCCCTGGATCAGGCCAAGGACCAATGCTTCAAACCAATTCATATTCATTAAATTAAGAGTGCTTATAGTACTTATAGTTTACATTTTTAACTTTAGGCACTCCAAACTTTAGCCCACTTTAGGCACTTCTGTTATTTTTCTGAATCTTTAGGTTTTTTCATAATTGACCAGATTTCAAAAATGAATCCTGCCAGGATGACAATTGGAGCAAGAGTTATCCTTCTGAAGCTGAATATATCATAACTGAATTCGTTGGGATCCTTCGTTCTTCCGCCCAGCATCAGCAAAAAGCCAATGACTATAATGGCAAATCCTATTGCCAGCAGTTTATAATTTTCGCGTCCCAGGGCAAAATTCAATTTTTCTTTTTTCTCATTTTTTGCTGCCATGTTATTTCAATAATATAGTTTATCCTCAGAAATATCAAGATATCTGTTCACCGAAAAGAATGTTGAGATCATATTTATCATTATCCCTATTATGATTACTGCACCACCAAGGAGTATCAGTAGTTTCGTGCTTTCAAGGGTGAACATCACAAAGAATTCCCGTTCAACAAAGTAAAGCAGGATCATCAGGAGGGTCATGGCAATGAGTGCTGCCAGGAACCCGTGAAATGCACTCTGTATAATAAAGGGCCTTCGTATAAATGATCTTGTTGCACCCACAAGCTGCATTGTTCTTATTATAAATCTCCTTGAATAAACCGCCAGCCGTATGGTATTATTGATGATTGTAAGCGCAATAAGAAAAAGAAAGGCGCTGATTACCAGGAGAAAAAGACTTATTTTCCTTATATTCTCATTGATGAGGAACAGAAGTGACTCCTGATAATAGACCTCTTTAACAAAAGGGTATTCAAGAATATATTTTTCAATTTTTGTTACACTGTCAGGGCTGGTATAATTTGAAACAAGGTACACATCAATTGATGATGGCAGCGGATTATCACCGAGGAAACTTATAAAATCCTCACCCAGATCTTCCTTCATTTTGGCGGCTGCCGCATCTTTTGAGACATACTCCGTGGATTTCACATAATACTTGGCATCAAGATCTTTTTGCAGCATCCGGATATCTGCTTCTTTTGCATCATCATCCAGTATCACTGAAAATGAAAGACTCTCACGAAAATAATCTGACAGCTCCTTTGCATTTATCAGTACAAGTCCGAGTATACCAAGAAGAAACAGAACGAGTGAAACACTTACAACGAGTGTAACATAAGAGCTCTTCAGCTTTGTCTTAGATGTCCCGTTTTCTGTTTTCTTCATCTTCCTGTTTTATTAACCACGGAGTTACACAGAGTTTCTCACAGAGTAACACGGTTGAATTACCATCAACTTCTTCAACTCCCTTCTCTACTTTTATCTTTTTACTTTTATCTTTTATCTTATTCAACAACCGTCATCCAGCCAAACTCATCATCTTCATCACCGTTCTGGATAGCAACCAGTATATTGTATAGCTTCATTGTCAAGTGTCCTGGTTTACCATCCTTGCAGTATTCATATATCATGTTTTTGTCAGGATCCACAATCTTGCCTATCGGACTGATCACTGCTGCAGTACCGCATGCCCCCGCCTCGGTGAATGTTGCCAGCTCTTCAACCGAAACCGGGCGTCTTTCAGTTTTTAAACCGATAGTCCCGGCAATATCTATCAGGCTTCTGTTTGTTATCGAATTCAGAATGGATTCCGATTTAGGAGTAATGTATGTATTGTCTTTTATTCCATAGAAGTTAGCCGGACCGCATTCGTCGATGTATTTCTTCTCTCTGGCATCAAGAAAAATTGCACTTGCATAGCCATCAGCCTTTGCTGCCACGATTGCCCTGAGGCTTGCTGCATAATTTCCTCCTACTTTAAAAATACCCGTGCCAAGCGGCGCAGCCCTGTCTACATCTCTGCATATCAGCATGTTAACCGGCTTTATCCCCTCCTTGAAATAGGGTCCGACCGGGGTTACAAATACAAGGAATGTATATTCAGCAGCCGGTTTAACACCTACTTCGGGTCCGCTGCCAAACAACAGAGGCCTGATATAAAGAGTGGCTCCCGAACCATATGGCGGAACAAATTTTCTGTTCAGCTTTACTGCCTGGAAAACTGCCTCCCTGAAGATTTCAGCCGGTACCGGGGCCATCTTTACACCTTCTGCAGAAAGGATGAGCCTGTCAGCATTTTCCTCCCAGCGGAACAACCTGATCTTCCCGTCTCTACCCATATACGCTTTAAGCCCTTCAAATGCTTCCTGCCCGTAATGTAAACCGGTGGCCGCTATGTTGACATCTATATTTTCGGATGTTGATACTTCCAGTTTCCCCCATTTGCCATCTTTATATTTACATCGAATATTGTAATCGGTTTTTATATAGCCAAATGGCAGGTTTTTCCAGTCAAATAACTCCATAATTAATCTGTTAATATCGGGTGGTAAAAGTACATTATTAATGTATATCCTCAAATTTTCCTGATTGAAACCTGATCACCCGGTATTCATCAGAAGGCTGGAGATTTGATCTTCAACCGACACGCTTCTTAAAAGCTTTGCTGTGTTTGTTATAAACTCATGGTCTATAAGAAGTTTCCTTTGCAGATCTGTCCATTCCTTAATATCATGCGGTTTGCCATTTTCCGATTCTTCTTTCAGCAGCTTTTCCGACAGCATGGGAAAATCAACACGTCCAAGGTAATCATAACTTGCGTCGTGCAGAATATTGTCGGAATTTGATTCCTGAATGTTATTAAATGAGTTACCGATGATCTTTTTCACCTCATCAATATTCGCCTTGTCAAAACCATATCTGGGCAGTATCTCTTCAACAAGCTGGGATGAAGCTTCCCGCGGTTTATTATAATCGGAAATATAGCCTGTAAAAAGGAACAGCGAAGCAAGTTTCAGGTTTATGAACTCCTCTTCCGGCAGGCTTTCTGCAGTAGAAAGAAGTTCGGTCTGATTGGTGATGCTCTTTACCAGGGATGAATTATGGAAATAAAGATCCGGTGGAGCTTCATCTTCAAACATCTTGATTATCAGGTCTTCTATATCCTGCAATTTTATCATCTGGATCTTCAGGATAAATTTCCTGTTTGGCCTTCCCTCCTCATCTCTCAATTCAGGGACAATGCCATTAACAAAATACATATCCAGTTCCCCTTTGTATTTAACCGGCATCTTGCCCCTGTGCTCGCAGATAAAGAAATCCTTCACAAATTCATAAGTCGTTCCCGATATGTTTATTTTACCGGCTTCCCCCGATGATTCCATCCTGCTGGCAGTATTCACTGTATCGCCCCAGATGTCGTATGATAATTTTTTATGTCCTACCACACCGGCCACCACTGTTCCGGTATGGATACCGATTCTGATATCCCAGTATTTCATGCCCTGCAGCTGTGATGCCTCTTTCAGCTTCTTCATATAAACCTGCATCTCGAGTGCGGCCAGAATAACCTCAACAGGATTTGTGCGGTTTTTTTCCGGAATACCTCCCGCACACATGTAAGCATCACCTATCGTTTTGATCTTTTCAATACCCAGCTTCTCGACCACCGAATCAAAGTTGAAAAAGAATTTATCGAGTTCATCGATCAGAACCTCGGGATTCATCTCCTCTGCAATTTTCGTAAATCCCTGAATATCTGAAAATAACACTGTAACAAAGTTATACTTGATCTTTGTTGCTTTCCCCTTTTCCATTATCTCGCTGGCTGTATTTTTAGGAAGTACATTTGCCAGGAGATTTTCGGTCTTTTCCTTTTCTATTATCAGATCCTCTGTTCTCTTGTTGATGATCTGCTCGAGCATATACTGGGTACGTGCAAACCTCAGGCTCAACTGTCCGTACAGAGCCCATATTATCAGTAATGCCAGACCGACGTATAAACCGATGGCCAACGCCGAGAAGTACCACAGCGGAAGGACCCTGAAGTTGAGTATTGCAGTTTCTCCTGCATTGCCTTCCACATCACGGTATCTGACATTCAACTCATAATTTCCGTCTGGCAGGTTTGTATACTCCTTATAATTGCCTGGCAGCCATTCTCCCCATTTTTCATCAAAGCCTTTAAGACAAAATGAGTATTCCAGGGTATCCCTGGAGGATAGTTCGAACAACAGGTCATTATGTCTATAATCAAAAACCAGAGGTTCTGTAAAAGCGAGGTCCGTAGTTCCTGATAAATCATTTAGAATGATGATAGAATCATTGTTAATTATTATACGTTCCAGTAAAGGTTTTTCATCCCCTGAAAAAAGATCACCAACAGAATTTACTCCTGTGAACAGGAACAACAGGGAGAAAATTGAGGCCTTAATACTCAGGCACCTGAATAAAACCATAAAATTCTTAATTATTCTATCCAAATGTAGCACTTAATACAGACTGCTCAAAAGGAAAGATCATTTTTAAGTATTTTTACGCGCAAAAGAAACGTGAAGAATATGCAAATAGTATTTGCCACAAATAACGAAAACAAGTTAAGGGAGATCCGTAATATCCTTGGAAACAGTTTTAGCCTGTTAAGCCTGGGTGACCTGAACATCAGGGATGATATTCCTGAAAATGAGGCGACTCTTGAAGGTAATGCACTCCAGAAAGCCCGCTATATTCACCGGCTCCTGAAAATGAATGTCTTTGCTGATGATACCGGTCTTGAAATAGAGGCTTTGAACGGATTACCCGGAGTTAACTCGGCCCGGTTTGCAGGGGAGAATAAGGATTTTGACGCAAATATTGATAAAGCTCTCCAGATGATGGGTTCGACATCCAACCGGAAGGCAAGGTTCAGGACAGTAATTGCCCTGATTCTGGATGACAGGGAATATCTCTTTGAAGGGATTATCAAGGGAAAGATCATTAGTGAAAGAAGAGGAAAAGAGGGATTCGGTTACGATCCGGTTTTTGTCCCTCAGGGCCGTGATCTGACTTTCGCAGAGATGTCCCTTGCAGAAAAAAACAGGATTTCACACCGGGCAAAAGCTTTCATGAAGCTCAGGAGTTTTCTTCTTCAATATGATAATCCGGACAATAAAAGAGTCTGATTAACTGTTTAATTCCCTGATGAGAAGATTGTTGCTTTACATCTGCCTGCTCCTTGCCGCCAGTAATATACGGGGGCAAACTCCGGTCGGAACCTGGACCGATCATCTGGTTTACAGTACAGCTAAAAATCTTGCAGCCGGATCAGAAGAGATTTTCGCCTCCACCGGGTCTTCATTATTTGTATATAATAAGGAATTTGCAGAACTCCGGAAATTGTCGCGCGTAAATGGTCTTTCAGAAACAGCTATAAGCACAATAGCCTTTTCAGAAGAAAATGATATTCTTGTTATTGCATACTCAAGTACAAATATCGATATCCTGAATAATAGTACTATTGATAATATACCGGATATCAGCCTTAAATATATTCCGGGGAAAAAAGAGATACACAGGATACGGATCCGGGGAAAATATGCATACCTGGCATGCAGTTTTGGTATAGTGGTTATTGATCTCACCAGGAAAGAGATTTATGATACCTGGAAACCGGGGGATGGCTCTGACGATCCCGAAGTATGGGATATTGCTTTTAGCAGCGATAAAGTATATGCAGCAACAAGTAAAGGAGTATTTTACGGAAATATTGATGATCCCGGACTTGCATATTTCGGTAACTGGTCAATAATCAGCACATTGCCTGAGCCCGAAGGAAAATACACAGCCGCTGTTTATTCAGGCAGCCGGCTCTATGTAAACCATACAGGTAACCTTTTCCCCGGTGATTATATTTATTACATCGACAACGAAACTACACTTTTTTCATATGTTCCCGGTCGGTTTAATAGTTCTTTTGATGAGGCATCCGATGGTTTTATTGTCTCCTCGGGGAGTTCCGCAAGGTATTACCATGATGATGGTTCGCTGTATAAAACCATTTCATCATACCCGTGGGGAACTCCAAACATAGTACAGTCAACTGAGGACAACGGTGATATATGGATTGCAGATATCAGTTCAGGACTTGTAAAATGTGAAAACAATTCAGATTTTTCCATATTCACTCTTCCGGGACCCTCAACAAACAATGCAGTCAGTGTTACATCATACAATGGTAAGACAATAATCTGCGGCGGCGGGATTGATGTTCCATGGAACAATCTCTGGAGACCTTTTCATGTTTCCATATATGAAGGCAATACCTGGACACATATAAAAAACAGTACTGTCCGTGACCCCATGAGAGCCTTCATAGATCCTGCGGATGGCACTCATCTTTTCATTGCAACATGGGGCGGGGGATTGCTTGAATACAAGGATAATGAGCTGATAAACAGATATACTGAAGCAAATTCCCCATTGCAGACAATTGTCCCGGGTCACCCCTATGTGAGAATCTGTGGTATGGCAATGGACACGGACGGAAATCTGTGGATCACGCAGAGCGAGGTGCCCGGATCAATAAAAGTACTGAAACCTGACGGAACCTGGATCGCGAATCCGGTTACTGCAAATGTGGCAACTATCGGTGACATAATAATTACCAGCAGCAGACATAAGTGGATCGTTCTCCCAAGAGGGAATGGTCTGCTCATTCTTGATGATAATGAGACTCCCGAATACTTTGATGACGATATTTACAAACAGATGTTCCTAACCGATCCTGATGGCAAAGTGATCACATTTGTCTACTGCATTGCAGAGGATCTTGATGGCAATATATGGGTCGGCACCAACCAGGGACCATTTATATATTACAATCCCGGCAGGATATTCGAAGAGGATATCAGGGCTTTCCGGATAAAGATACCCCGCGATGATGGCACAGGACTTGCCGACTATGTGCTTGCTACCGAAGCAATTACCGCTATCGCTGTCGATGGGGCCAACAGGAAATGGCTCGGCACTCAAAGCTCGGGAGCATACCTGCTTTCCCCAGACGGAACTACCCGTCTGAAAAATTATAATATGCAGAACAGTCCAATACTCTCAGATTTAATCACCGGCATTTCAGTTGATAATTTGACCGGGGATGTTTGGTTCGCCACATCAGAAGGAGTTATTTCTATAAGAGGTGATGCTATAACCGGCAAGGAAGAATTTACGGGAGTATATTCTTTCCCCAATCCGGTAAGGGAAGATTTCACAGGTAATGTCACTATAACCGGGCTGATGAGAGATACACAGATTAAAATAACCGATATCAGCGGAAACCTTGTCTATGAAACAATATCTGACGGAGGGCAGGCCTCATGGGATCTCAAAACTTATAACGGCCGCCGTGTTGCAACCGGAGTTTACCTGGTATTTTGCGCCAGCAGTGACGGGTCGAAATCGTGTATAACAAAGATATTGGTCATTAACTAGTTACTGAAAAGTACCCCCGGTTAGCTAAGCTGACAGGGGGTATATACCTTAAAGGGGATCTATTCTATTCCGTAATCAAACTCTGTATCCTATCTATCTGCAGCTGCTTATTCACCTCCCTCAGACTTCTTGCTGTATTGGTAAAATACTGATGTCCTGAAATGAATTTAACCTGTATCTTGTTCCAGTCATTGAGAGAGCCCATTTTGTTCTGTGCTTTCAGCTCTTCGAACAACGTATTTGAGACAGGAATAAAATCACTCCTTCCAAGATAATCGAGATCAGAATCACAGATTATTTCCTCAAGAAGATTTTGCGGATTTGGCGGAAGCTTTGTTGACATAATTATCGAACAGATCTTTCCTATCTGCTCGGGTAAATAGTTGAACTTCGGCAGCATTTCCTTTGCAATCACCGTTCCGTGATATTCATGATCATCATACGCAACGGTGTGGCCTGCGTCGTGGAAGAGGCCTGCTGTTTTGAGAATAAGTATCTCCTCGTCTGTGCAGCCTTCAGCCCAGCCGATAAGCTCCACCTCGGTAACCACGTCAACAGTATGCTTAACATTATGATAAAACAGGTATTCAGGCAATTCCCTTTCCAGCTTGTCAAGTATTATTTCCTGGATATCAGTAAATTGTATTAATCCGAATTTGATTCTGAAGGCCTCATTAGGAAGAACCCCTTTCCCATCAACGGAGAATTCAGGCTTGAGGCCTTTTACCCTGTACATCTGCAGGTCGCCTTTATATTTTACCGGAAGCTTGCCGAAGTATTCACAGTCAAAAAACTCTTTTACAAGCTCATAGGTCATCACTGAAATAAGTATCATCCCTTTTTCCGAAACTGCCTCAACACGGCTTGCCGTATTTACAGTATCGCCTTTGATATCATAATTGACCTTCTTTTTCCCGCTTATTGAGGCTGTAACCGGACCTGTATGGATTCCGATCTTAAGATCCCAGATCCTGTTGTCGGCTCCTCTTTTTTTAACCTCGAAATTTTCAAGGAAATTTTTCATTTCCAGGGCAGCCATAACAACATCTATGGGGTTGGTGATGTTTTTTACCGGTATCCCGCCGGCACACATGAAAGTATCGCCGATGGTTTTAATTTTTTCAATTTTATACCTGGCTGCTATCTCATCAAATTCATAAAGGATCTCATCAAGCTCATCCATGATTGCAGATGAATCCATTCCTTCCACCAGCTTGGAGAAACCATGTATATCGGAGAAAAGTACGGTCGCCATATTGAATTTCAGCGACTTCTCCTTCTTCTCTCCTTCGGTAATCTCCTTCAGACTTTCGGGAGATACTTTCTCATAAAGGGCTTTTATCTTTTCATAATCCTTTGAAAGCTTTTCATTCTGCTTCTCCAGTTTCTTGATATGTTCCTCAAGCTCCTGGTTTTGCTTGGCAAGCTTTGCAATCCTTTTTACAAGTTCCTCACTATTCGCTGCAACCATATCCGAAATGTTGAACAGTAAATATAATAAATTCATTTGATACTAATAAATTCTTATTCAGACATACAAAATCATTTGAATATCAATCTTTTACCCCTGTCCCAAAAGGAAATAATTGATTTTCTTCGCTCCCTTCAGGGTATGGGGCAAACGAAGAAAATCAATGAAGGATGAACTTGTAGAATTCAATATTCATAAATTTGGGAATTATCCCGAAGATATGATCGAAAAGACAAGGGGAATAGTCCTGCACCAGCTGAAATATACCGATTCGGGTATAGTAGTACAGCTTTATACCCGGAAATTCGGAAGGCTCTCTTTCCTTGTCAGGGGAATGGAAAGAAGGAAAACCGGTAAGCATAATGTCCTGTTCCAGCCATTGTTCATACTTGACCTTGAAATGTATTATAAGGAATCAAGGGAAATGCAGCTGATAAAAGAGTTTTCAGTTTATTATTCGCCTGCCGATATCTTTTCAGATATCAAAAAAACAAGTGTTGCAATTTTTCTTGGTGAAGTTCTGACTTCAATATTAAGGCAGGAGTCCCCTAATGAAGAGCTTTTCGGATTCATTGAGGATTCAATAATATATTTCGATAAGCGCATTGATAATTTCGCCAATTTCCACATCGCATTTCTCGCGGGGCTCAGCAGTTACCTGGGTTTTGAACCAAGACCCAGATCAGGAAAGGATGATTTGTACTTCGATATGATCAATGGTGTTTTTGTCACGGTTCCCCCTCTCCATGGCAACTATACAAATCGGGAAATATCAGACATCCTGGCAGCTTTTTTTTCAACATCATATGATAAAAGCATGAATATATCGCTTACAGGGACACAAAGAAACGAAGTCCTTGAATTGCTGGTAAAGTATTATTCAATACATCTGCCGGGGTTGAAAAAGATCAGGTCGCTCGAAGTTCTGAAAGAGGTTTTCGGATAATTTCTCCTGAAATTATTTATCTTTAAAGCTAAATTTTCCGTTAAATGCCAATCATTACTTCCATTGTTAACCGGTTTAATATCAATCGCATAAACCAGATTGAGCATTTTAAGAAATTCCCCGTAAGGGTGCAGAAGGAAACCTTTGACAGGCTGCTGATGACGGCATCTCAGACCGAATGGGGTAAGAAATATAAATATTCTTCCATATCTTCTATTAAAGAGTATCAGTCGCGTGTACCTGTTCAGACATATGAGGACCTTTCCCCTTTTGTCGAAAGGCTTGGAAATGATGAGTCAGATCTCCTGTGGCCGGGTAAAATAAGGTGGTTTGCAAAATCATCCGGAACAACTTCTGCAAAAAGCAAATTCATCCCCATGACTAAAGAGGCTCTTGAAGAGTGCCATTACAGGGCCGGAAAAGACGTTCTGGCCATTTACGCTTTAAACAATTCTTCCACCCGCATCTTTTCAGGGAAAGCTCTCACTCTTGGAGGCAGCCACAGGATTGATCAGTTCAGCAATAAAGCTCTTAGCGGTGACCTGTCAGCCATACTCATTGAAAATGCTCCGTCATGGGTTGAACTGCTAAGGGTTCCGCGGCAGAAGATTGCTCTCATTGACGATTTTGAGAAGAAACTCGAACTGATAACAAAAGCAACCGTAAAAGAAAATATAACAAATTTTTCAGGTGTTCCTTCATGGTACCTTACACTGATAAAATATGTCCTTGCCTATACCGGTAAATCAAATCTTCTTGAGGTATGGCCGAATCTTGAGGTTTTCTTCCATGGAGGTATAAGCTTCACTCCTTATCATGAGCTATATAAGAAGCTTATCCCGGGCGACCAGATGCATTATATGGAAACATACAATGCCTCTGAAGGATTTTTCGGTATCCAGGATGATCTTTCAGTGAGCGACATGCTTCTGATGCTCGATTACGGAATCTTTTATGAGTTTATTCCCGTCGATAAAGCAGACAGTGATAATCCTCCTGCATATACAATCGGCGAGGTTGAAAAGGATGTGAATTATGCTATTGTCATCTCAACCAATGGAGGCCTGTGGCGATATATGATCGGTGATACAATTGTATTTACCTGTCTTGATCCATACCGGTTCAGGATCTCGGGAAGAACAAAACATTTCATCAATGTATTTGGAGAGGAAGTTATTGTTGATAATGCCGACAAGGCGCTTGAGGCAGCCTGTAAAGCTACAGGTGCAATAATTTCGGAGTATACTGCCGGTCCGGTATTCATGGATACATCCTCAAGGGGTTCTCATGAGTGGATAATTGAATGTGAAAAGGATCCTTCTGATCAGGAAAAATTTGCGGAAATACTTGACAGGACTCTCCAGTCAGTGAACTCTGATTATGAAGCAAAACGGTTCAAAGACATAAATCTGGTGAAGCCGATAGTACGATTTGTCCCTCAAGGCACTTTCCACAACTGGCTGAAATCAAAAAACAAACTGGGCGGACAGAATAAGGTTCCCCGGCTAGCTAATACACGAGAATATATAGAGGAAATTTATGATATAGCAGGAATAAGAAGTGACTAAATAAAAAACTTTAGTCACTCTTAACTCTAGGCACTCCAAACTTTTTTATTATTTTTAAAAACCATTATTTGTAACACTGAAACAATGCATATAGCTATCGCAGGAAATATCGGATCGGGCAAAACCACGCTGGCAGGACTTCTTGCCAAACAATACGGGTGGACAGCTCATTATGAAGACGTTGATGACAATCCTTACCTCAACGATTTTTATGACGACATGCAACGCTGGTCGTTCAACCTGCAGATATATTTTCTCAATTCCCGCTTCAGCCAGATTATTGATATAAAGAAATCGGATAAGACGATCATACAGGACAGGACAATTTACGAAGACGCATATATCTTCGCACCAAATCTTCATTCGATGGGATTGATGTCGACACGCGATTTTGATAATTATTCCTCACTTTTTAAGATGATGAGCTCGCTGATCCAGCCTCCGGATCTTCTCCTTTATCTAAGGGCATCTGTACCTACACTTGTTAACCAGATCCAGAAAAGAGGTCGTGAATATGAAAGCTCCATACGTCTCGATTACCTGAAGAGACTTAATGAAAGATATGAGGCATGGATTGAGACCTATGACCTTGGAAAGATACTTATAATAGAAGCCGATCACTATAATTTCCCAAATAACAAGGATCATCTAAGCGAGGTTATCGATAAGATCAATGCCGAGCTTCACGGATTATTTTAATTTATTCTGTTTCGACTCCTTCTTTAGGGGTTAGTGCTACCCTGACATAATTTTCCGTATCAAGGTATTTCTTTGCAACAGCCTTTATATCTTTTACTGTGAATGAATTAACAAGATCTTTATACTCTTCGAGAGTGAGTATCCTGTTCCCGTATAGATAATGATTCTGAAGATATGATAGCCAGAAGTTATTCTCCTTCACCTGAGTCTCACGTTCGCGTATCATAGTCTCCTTCACTTTATTAAGATCGGTTTCCGTTGGACCATTCTCCTTGATTTTATTCATTTCATCAAGAAGAGTCTGTGCCAATTTTTCAATATTATCCGGATTACATCCCCAGGTAGAGGTTATTGTATATTTTGGTTCTGGTAATTTTGAAGCACTTCCGTTTATACTCACACCGTAAACGCCACCCTGGTCTTCACGCATTGACTCCCTGCATTTTATAGTGAGTATGTTCATCAGCATTGCAAATCCCTGGCGGTATTTTGGTTTCCACTTGAAATCACCATCCCATACCATAGCAACCTGACTCTGGGGCTCTGAATTTTTGGGCACATCAACAACAACTTTGCCCTCCGGGAATCCTGGTGTCAGATCTATCCAGGTTTCACTCCTGTTTATTGTAGGAAGTCCGCCGATATATTTTTCAAGTAATGGTATTATTTCTTCCTGTTTGAAGTTGCCAACCATTAAATAGGTAAAGTCGCCAGCATCTGCAAACCTGTTACTGAAAATATCCATTATCCTGTCGAGGTTAACCTGGTTCATCTGTGCATCTGTGGGGACAGCAACGACCCGTGGAGAATTCATCGTAATGATTTTTGAAAGGGTATCAGAAAAAATCACCTGCGGTACTGCTCTCATCGGTTTGATCATATTCTTAAGCCTTGAGAGATATGAATTAAAAGCAT
>CAZKWD010000015.1:0-14068 GCA_964556175.1 uncultured Rikenellaceae bacterium | reverse complement strand
CGGTAACGATGCAAACGTACCGATAAAGTTTAACCTTTACGGAGGTATACAGATAGTAAAGAAAACAAGGTTAAGGACAAAACTGAAGGAAGTTTTGTCAGTTGCAATGAACTTCCAGAAACAAGCTAAATTCTACACTACAGATGTCGGATTATACTATTATAAAGATCCTCTAATTTTCGGATTGTGGTACAGGGGGATCCCCCTGGTTACATCACAGGCAGGAGATGCTATCATCGGTCTCATAGGGATCAAAACGAGCCAGCTGCACATCGGATATAGTTATGATTTTACTATTTCAAACCTGATAAGTTCAACTGCAGGAGCACATGAGGTCTCACTTATCTATGAATTCACATCCTCTTCCATCAGAGGGCAGCGGAGAAAGATAAGAGCAATCCCTTGTCCCGAGTTTTAATTATATCCCTTCACTCTGATTTTAATTCCTGACGGTTTTCAGTCCTATTTATAATTGTTTTATATTTGCGGCTGATTACATTGTTAAACAAATAATTGATTTGCGATGAAGAAGCTTTCTGTTGTGTTATTTTCTATACTATTTGTAGGTCTTGGCCTTCTCTATTTTTTCCATTTTTCAGGAATTGGGAAAAACAAAAAATCTAAAGACCCGGTTGAAAAACCTGAGTCAACTTCATCAGGTATTGCCTATGTGAACGTGGATTCAATAATCTTTAAATTCGATATGTTCTACGACAGAAGGGACGAATTAATGGACAAGCAGCAAAAAGCTGAGGCTGAGCTCAATTCTAAAGCCGGTCAATATGAGAAGAGTGCACGGGATTATCAGGAAAAAGTGAATAAAGGCCTTGTTACAAGAGCAACGGCAGCGGAGATGGAACAAGCCCTTCTTCAGCAGCAGCAAGAGCTTGTCAATCTCCGTGATAATCTGCAGGCTAACCTTCTTGAGGAGGAACAGGTCATGAACCGCCAGATACTTGAGTATATAACCTCATTCCTTGAAGAGAATAAATCGGAATACAACTATCAGTATATACTCGGTAAAAGTTTCGGGGGTCAGGTTCTTTATGGAGATACTTCTCTCGACATTACACAAAAAGTACTTGATGCCATCAATAAGAAGTACCAGGAAGAGAATAAAAAATAATCATGGGTTTTGCTTCAGCCTGGCTGAATGAGAAGGCTCTGTTTTCCGAATTCATTAAAGAAGCACCTGATAACCAGATAGGTATAATAGTTGTTGTACCTGCTTTTGATGAACCCGGAATTGCTCCCCTGCTAAATTCCCTAAAATCATGCGATAAACCCGGCTGCAAGGTTGAGATAATTGTTGTCGTTAATGCACCGGCTGATTCATCGGCAGAGAGCCTTGAAAATAATTCCAGGTGTATTGAGAACATCATACAGTGGAAAAATGATAATAAAAACCGGTTCTTCGAGATCCATGTTATTGATACAGGGAGATCACCAATAGCCGGCTGGGGAGTGGGGCTGGCAAGAAAAACAGGTATGGATGAGGCTCTGAGACGCTTCAATGCATTAGAAAAACCGGAAGGTGTCATAATCTGCCTTGATGCCGACTGTACTGTTGAAGTGAATTATTTTACTGCCCTCTGTAATGTACTACTGAAGAAAAAAGAGCGAAAAGCATGTTCAGTATACTTTGAGCATCCCCTTTCAGGCAGTGAATTTTCTGAAAGGATTTACAGTTATATAACACTCTATGAGCTTCATCTGAGGTATTTTGTGCAGGGACTTAAATATTCGCGGTTTCCTTATGCATTTCATACTGTCGGTTCTGCCCTGGCCGTTAAAGCATTACAGTATGTTAAAGCCGGAGGGATGAACAGACGGCAGGCAGGCGAGGATTTCTATTTCATTCAGAAACTTGCTCCTCTTGGCGGATACTTTGCACTTAACAGCACAACCGTCTTTCCGTCACCAAGGGAATCATACAGGGTACCCTTTGGAACAGGAGCTATGGTTGCAAAGCTGATGGATGATGTCGGGGACAGCTTTTTGACATATAATACCGCTGCCTTCGGTGATCTTAAAATACTTTTTGATATTACCCGTAAACTATATGCTTCCGGTCAGGATGAAGTGATAAAATCATATGATATGCTTCCTCCCGGACTGAAGTCTTTTATGGAGGAAGAAGAGTGGACGATAAAGATCAATGAGATTTTAAGAAATACTTCTAATTACGAATCTTTCGTGAAAAGGTTTTTCGTATGGTTCAATATGTTCAGAATTGTGAAGTATATGAACCATGTACATACGAAAATATACAGTAAAATTCATGTTCATGATTCTGCTTATGATATGCTGGTTATGTCAGGATTAAATGACATCCCGAAAGATCCGTATAAACTGCTTATGTGTTACAGGTCACTGGAAAAAGGCTCACAGACAGCAGTTTAGTTGTTCTTCCTGGTTATTTCACGGTCCTCCCGCGGAGTAAGAATTATATAAAGATCCTCTTCAGGTTTTTTCATACGGTATTGCTCCCTGGCAAATTTCTCCAGGCTCTCGTTATCGGTTTTCAGCTCCTGGAGCTTCTGACGGTCAATCTCAATCTTTCTCAGGTAATATTCCTTTTCATTCCTGAGCTTGTGAAGATCCCTTATCTCCTTATAACGTGAAATCAGGTTATTAGAATCAAGCAGTAAAAGCCATATCAGGAATATAAGTATAGTCAGGATATATTTATTCCTGAATATTGTGGGGATCTTTTCTATTAACCTGAATCTATTCATACTAATACAAACCTACAAATTTTTTTCATCCGCCACTCATAAGGTAAAGCATCCGGACATCATCTCCTTCCCTTATGACTGTAGTCTCGTACTTATCCCTGGGTATAAGTACACCATTGATCTTTATGACTCTCATCCTGAATGAGAACTTTTTTATTTTAAGCATCTCGTTAACTGTCAGAGTTGGTACACTGAATTCCTCTTTCCTGTTATTTAACATTATTTTCATTCAGTAAATGATATTATTTTTTCATCAGGATCTCGATAACTGTATTAGCCTGCATATTTGCCACTATACTGACCCTGGGGGCCATGGGAGGCATTTCATCACCTGCAGTGGTTGATTCATCACCGCATACATAAAGTGTATCGTCAATTTTTCGTGATCTTATGGTTTCGTTGTGTCCCCAACCCGCAAGACCTGAACCAATAATAACAGGTGTTTCCGGCATTCTCAACTGAACTGTTTCAACAAGCATCTCCTTCATATCGTTACTGTCAAAAGCTTCAACAATAACATTACAGCCTTTAAAAACAACCGGGATATTTGACTCATTCAGTTTTATGTTGTGAGGGATCACCTTTATTGCAGGATTTATTCGTGCGATATTCTCCCTCAGAGCATCTGTTTTCAGCATTCCTGCCTGATCAGAAAAATAGTACTGTCTGTTCAGGTTGGGTGTCTCAACAACATCAAAATCGGCAATGACCAGAGTGCCCACACCGCACCTGGCGAGGGATAATGCACAATTAGAACCAAGGCCCCCGGCACCTGCTATACCTACCCTGAATTTTCCAAGATGTGTTTCTATTTCCGAAAACCTCATTTGAACAGATCAATAACAGGTACAAATATACAACATGTTAATAATGTTATAAATGAGAAAAAGTACAGCAGTAAAAAAACACCCTTAACATACTGATGTATATCATACTGAACGGGTATAATTTTTTTGTAACTTTGAATTTATGGTCTTTTACTGCAACCTTAACCTTAAAAAAGAACAATATGGATGTTGAATCGTACAAAGCGCAACATAAGATTTTAAATGAGTGGAAATACACCTGGACTCCTTTAGACAAAGGCTATACTGATAAAATCCTCTATATAGATGTGGGCAAAACAGAAATAAAGGACAAGGATGTCCCTGCTGTGATGAAGGCAAAATTTATCGGGGGAAAAGGATATGGACTCCGCCTTTTGTGGGATGCAACCAAACCTGACACAAAATGGGACAGTCCGGATAATGAGATTGTAATTTCCTCAGGTCCGATTGGCGGTATAACCCAGTACTCGGGAACAGGCAAATCGCTTGTGGTAAGCATCTCACCACAGACCAACTCAGTAATGGACAGTAATGTAGGTGGCTTTTTTGGGCCCTTTCTTAAGTTCTCGGGATTTGATGCAATAGAAATACAGGGTAAAGCTCAAAAAGATGTCATTGTATTTATAGACGGCATAAATCATAAAGTGGAGATTTATGAGGCCTCCGAAGAAGCTATTGACAGCCATCTCCTTGTGGAGCAGCTGACAGAGTATTTTGCTGATGATGATAAGGAAAAGAAGAATATCGGAGTTGTTTCATCAGGCTCTGCCGCTGAACATTCACTTATTGGCATGCTTAACTTCAGCTTTTATGACCCGAAGCGCAAGAAGGTCCGTATAAAACAGGCAGGAAGGGGAGGAATAGGTACAGTTTTCCGCAATAAGAATATTAGAGCTCTCGTCTGTAAAATTCCCGGAGTAAAGGGTAATCTTAATAATGTTGTTGATCTTGAAGCAATTATGGAGAGGGGCAGACGCTTCAATAGGGAAATGAGGGAGCTTGATGATATACAATCCCAGATGCGCCAGGCTGGGACTGCTCACCTGATGGAAATAATGAATGACCACGATCTTCTGCCGGTAAAGAATTATAAATTCGGCAGTCATCCCGAAGCATACAAGATCGATTCATCAGTTTGGAAGAAACATTTCACACAGAACATACCGGACGGTTGCTGGATAGGCTGTAATATGTCGTGCACCAAGGGTGTTGACGATTATGAGATCAGGACAGGCCCCTATAAAGGGAAAAAAGTAATTGTAGATGGGCCTGAATATGAAAATGCAGCCGGACTGGGATCAAATTGCGGGATCTTTGATCCTCATTATATCATTGAATCCAATTTCTATTGCGATACATATGGTATATGTACAATTACCTGGAGTACAGTTACAGCATTTTTCATGGAATGTTATGAAAACGGGATACTTAACAAGGAAAGGACAGGAGGACTTGAATTGAACTTCGGTAATGCAGATGCTGCATTGGAGCTTATACATCAGCTGGCGAAAGGGGAGGGTTTTGGTAAAATAGCAGGCCTTGGAGTCAGGAAGGCAAAGGAGCTTTTCATAAAGAACGGGTGGGGAGATGCAGATTTCCTGAACGATATCGGAATGGAAAACAAAGGCCTGGAGTATTCACAGTACATTTCAAAAGAATCCCTGGCACAGCAGGGCGGCTTTGCAATGACAAACAAAGGACCTCAGCATGATGAAGCCTGGCTTATATTCATGGATATGGTCAACAACCAGATACCAACCTTCGAGAACAAAGCTGAAGCATTGCATTATTTTCCGATGTTCAGAACCTGGTTCGGGCTGGTCGGATTATGCAAACTCCCATGGAACGATGTTGAACCTGAAAATAATGCAGAGACCGATGAACCTGCAAAGGTGCCGGAACATGTTGACAATTATGTGACTATCTATAAGGCGGTTACAGGTCGTGAGTTCGACAAGCACAGGCTCATTGAAGATTCAGAGAGAGTATACAACTTTCAACGGGTATTTAACCTCCGGAGGGGATTCGGTACACGGAAACATGACAGACAACCATACCGCGCAGCAGGACCTGTTACGAAGGAAGAGTATGAATCAAGAGCCGAACGGTATGATAAACAGATAAAGGAAATATTAAATATTGATCCGGCAGGGAAATCAACGGAGGAAAAAATGAAGATCCTCCGCAAATACCGTGAAGATCAGTACGAAGCTCTTCTTGATGCGGTTTATGAACGAAGGGGATGGAATAATAACGGTGTACCCAAAATAGAGTTTCTTAAAAAAATCGGTATGGACCTTCCTGAAGTAATAGAGGTTGTAAAGGATTATCAATAGAACAGACGGCCCATGGAGATGATTCCAATTTCAAAAGCATATGAAATAGTAATGGGTAGTTCGTTCAGTACAGGGAAGGAAACAGTTCCCTTTACTGAGTCGCTGAACCGGATACTGTCTGCTGATGTTATCAGCGACATGGAAATGCCTCCTTTCAATAAAGCATCAGTTGACGGATTTGCCTGTAGAAAATCTGACCTGGGCAATGAACTGGAGGTAATAGAAACCGTTTCTGCAGGCGAATGGCCCGAAAAACCTGCAGGTAAAAACCTTTGTACTCGTATTATGACGGGCGCCGCCGTCCCTGAGGATGCAGATAGTGTAATAATGGTTGAAGATACTGAAACATTGCCATCGGGTAAGATAAAATTCACCGGTTCTTCAACCAAGGAGAATATTGCATTCAGGGGAGAAGATATCAGAAAGGGAGATGTTGTGCTTAAGGCCGGAAATATTATCAGGCCGCAGGATATCGGAGTGATGGCTACTGTGGGACATACATCAGTAACAGTCAGCAAGAAGCCGCATGCAGCAATTATCAGTTCAGGCGATGAGCTTGTAGAACCGCATGAAAAACCCGGCCGGTCACAAATCAGGAATTGCAATGCATTCCAGCTTATGGCACAGGCCGAAAGAGCAGGTGCAACAGGGAAATATTATGGAATTGCACGGGACGATGAAGAGGAAACATATCATATAGTGCAAAAAGCGATATCGGAAAATGACCTGGTAATTATTTCAGGAGGGGTCTCCATGGGTGATTTTGATTTTATCCCCGCGGTACTTGAAAGAACGGGGGTGAAAATTCTTTTCACACGGGTCGCTGTTCAACCGGGAAAACCAACAACATTCGGAATACATACTAAGGCTCTTATATTTGGACTTCCGGGTAATCCTGTATCATCTTTTTTGCAGTTTGAACTACTTATCAGACCGCTGATAAATAAAATGATGGGATTTTCATGGCAGCCAATAATAAAGACATTACCTCTTAAAAATGACTTCTTCAGAAAATCTGCCGAAAGGATGGGCCTGATACCTGTAATCATAACAGACGATGAACTTGTCTCACCCGTAGAATATCACGGCTCAGCACATATTTCTGCAATTCCAGGAGCATTTGGTATAATAGCCATACCTCCCGGTCAGAACAAAATTGAGAAAGGCAGGATGGTTAGTGTACGCCAGATTTAACAAGATAATTAATTGAATCATAAGCAATAAGATGGATCTTCCTTCTAAATTGAATATTCTGATTATTACCCTCAGCGACAGAGCTTACCGGGGAGAATATGAAGACATAAGCGGACCTCGTATTAAAGAAATTCTGATAGATTATTTCAAAAATCAGGAACAGGCATATAATATCAATATTAAACTTATTCCTGATGACTCAGCAATCCTGAAAGACATCCTGATAAATGCAGAAACAGTTTATAATCTGATAATTACGAGTGGCGGTACAGGTATAGGGCCAAGAGATATAACTGTCGAAACTGTCAAACCTCTGCTGAAAAAGGAGATCCCGGGAATCATGGAATATATAAGGGTGAAATACGGTTCACAAAAACCCAATGCTCTCCTCAGCCGGGGTGTTGCAGGCATTATCGGCAATTCGCTTATTTATACAATTCCCGGATCTGTAAAGGCTGCAGATGAGTATATGACTGAGATACTTAAAACGTTGAACCATACCATACTTATGCAACACGGTATAGATACACACAATAAAGATCAGTAGGATATACGATTATTTGTATTGGCAATAGCATTCCCTATTACACGGTCATAACGTTCGTACGGATTTCTATAATAGACAAGCACAGTATAATCGTTTTCAGTCTCAAAATGGTTGCTCTCAAAAACTGTTGCCATACTCTCCGCGTTACCCTCTTTCAGAAAGACATATTCATAATTATACCAGCCCTGCTTCAGAAGTATGGTGCATTCATATTGCCCATCACGGGGGTTGAATGACATGATGTTATTTTCATTGAAATTCCAGTTGTTAAAACTGCCGGAGACGTACATATTTCCGTTTGCTATCATATACTTTGAAGGCAGGGTGAAATAGACATATACATAATCAGCATCGGTTTCCGGATCGCGTCCCTCATCCGATGCAATATAATACCTGCCGTTGAAATCCTGCCAGTAAAAGTATGGTTTGTATTCCCTGCTTTCAGAAGGAACCAGGTAAATATGGTAGTTTGGGGCCATATAATCTATCCTCCTGATAAATTCTGACTGATACCTGATACTCTTAATATCGAAATATCTGAATTCATTTCCTGCATTGAAGATATTCTTCTCCGATATTGAATTGAATTTGAGCTGGTTGTTGCCGATAAAATCAGGCTTAAGGTTCTTTTTTGCATTACTCCAGAGGCCATTCTGAAGTACGGAACAATAAATATTTCGGACAGGATCGGTGATAGAGATCCCTGTCAGGTTTAAGGTGAATTCAAACTGTTGTCCTGTGTTATTAAAAGCCGGTATCAGCGGTCGGTATACCCTGAGATTTATCCCGGCTAATCCTTCGGTAATTACAAAACGTTGTGTAAGAAGCGGATTGTCAGGGTCTCCGTCGGGATATACATAAAGTATGTAATTTCCTGATAATAAAAAGGATATCCGGTCATTAGGAAAAACAAGCGAATAATGGAAATACTTTACAGTGGTATTGAATGATGGTTGACACTCCTCTATTGGATTATCAGGGAATCCCTCAAGGTATTCGTTAGTAAAAATATCCGATCTGTTCCAGTCTTTATCGCAGTGAATAAATGTATAATAGTATGTTTCGTTCTGATCATCCAGAAGGTCAAACTGGAGAATTAGTTTCTCTTCGCTGTTGAGTTTTATAATAGGGTACGATAAATTCCAGCCTTCTTTAGTAAGGAGGAGTGTTTTAATTCTTTCGTCATATATCCTGTTTGTGTTATTATCAGGATCTGTATTATAACCAGATGCCGGTGCGATCCCTGATAAGATAAGGATGACAAAAATCAGAATTTTTCGCATAGTATGTGCTTTAAGCAGGTTATTAACAAAAATAGTGCAAAAATATTGCATCATATTTGGCATTTTTTAAGTATTATCGGGAGCTATTTATAAATTTGTAATCATAGTGATTTTACTAACAGAATTCTGTCTAAGAGGATTTACTTTAATGGTTTCAAATTAATATGTCGAGAACAATAAACTTGAAAAGGGGATATAATATCCCGATAATGGGTGCGGCTGAGAAGGTCATAGCCGGAGAATCCAATAGTCCCATCAGGTTTGGAGTTAAACCTGTTGATTTCCCGGGCCTTACGCCAAAGCTGGAGGTTAAACCAGGGGACAGGATAAAGGCCGGGACTCCTTTATTTCATGATAAAAACCGCCCGGAAATAAAATTCACCTCGCCGGTAAGCGGTGTCGTTATTTCGGTGGAAAGGGGCGAAAGGCGCAGAATTCTTGAAGTTGTTATTGAAAGAGACGGTAACGATTATATAAATTTCGGCAAGACAGACCCTGCTTCTCTTTCAAGGGAAAAGATAACAGAACGTCTTCTTATGTCGGGGCTATGGCCAGCTGTCAGGCAGCGGCCATATCATGTTATTGCAAAGCCGGGAGATCACCCGAAATCAATCTTTATTTCGGGATTTGATACTTCACCGCTTGCCCCGGATTATAATTTTATTATGGAGAACTTGCCGGCCCCGATGTTCAAAACAGGCATCTCTGCAATTGCAAAACTCACTGACGGAAAAGTCAATATTGTTCTTAAAAAAGGAGCACCAAATCCGCCGCTTCCTGCTAATGTTGAAGCTGTTGAGATATCATATTTTTCAGGGCCTCATCCTGCAGGTAATGTGGGGATTCAGATACACCACCTTGATCCTGTAAACAAGGGTGAAGTTGTATGGTACATCAATCTTCAGGATGTTATTGCTATCGGAAATCTATTTGCTGAAGGAATATATAAACCTGAAAGACTAATAGCCCTGGCAGGTTCAGAAGTAATTAATCCACAGTATTACAGGGGCCTGTCGGGAGGTTCTGTGGCACCAATGATCAGGGATAATATCAGGTCATGGAACCTGAGATATATAAGCGGTAATGTTCTGACAGGAACGAAAATTAATGCCGACGGTTATCTGGGGTACTACGATTCACAGGTAACGGTCATCCCTGAAGGGGATAAATATGAGTTTTTCGGATGGGCACTCCCCGGGACTGATAAACTAAGTTTTTCAAGGACATTCTTATCCAGTCTGTTCCCGAAAAAGATGCTCAAACCTGATACGAACTTCCACGGCGGGGAGAGAGCCTTTGTGGTAACCGGCCAGTATGAAAAAGTACTTCCGATGGATATTTATCCCATGCAGCTTTTAAAGGCAATTATGACAGAGGATATTGATCTGATGGAAAACCTTGGGATTTATGAGATCGCAGAAGAGGATTTTGCCCTTTGTGAGTTTATCTGCCCCTCAAAAATTGAGATCCAGTCAATAATAAGAAATGGGCTGGAACTGATGATCAAAGAGATGAGTTAATAATCTGAGACAATATTGAAGAATGAATTCTTTACGAAAAAAGCTGGATAAAATCAAGCCCCATTTTGAGGAAGGAGGAAAACTGTCAAAATTACGGTCAGTATTTGAAGGATTCGAGGCTTTTATGTTTGTATCCGACAGGGTCACTGTAAAAGGATCGCATATAAGGGACAACATTGACCTTAAAAGAACAATGATTATTGTAGTATTGGCACTTGTTCCGGCTCTTTTGTTTGGTGCCTATAACACAGGCCTGCAGCATTTCAGATCTATTGGTGTTGATGCTGCCTTGTTGCAGGCATTCTGGTTCGGTTTCCTGAGAATTCTGCCACTGATAATTGTCAGTTATGTCGTAGGCCTTGGCATTGAATTTATTGCAGCCCAGATCCGGGGACATGAGATAAATGAAGGTTTCCTGGTGACAGGGCTTCTGATCCCTTTGATAATGCCAATAGATGTTCCGCTATGGATGCTTGCTCTGGGTACTGCCTTTGCTGTAATCCTGGGAAAAGAAGTGTTCGGTGGAACGGGAATGAATGTGTTTAATCCCGCATTGCTTGCAAGAGCATTCGTCTTCTTCAGCTATCCCGGATGGATGACCGGTGATAATGTCTGGACAGAGGGTCTGACAAAAGGACAAAATATTATTGACGGATTCTCGGGAGCAACACCGCTGTCAATGTGTACATTAGGGGAAACAGCAGATATGCCTTCATTTATGGAGATGTTTATCGGAACAATTTCCGGTTCCATCGGAGAAACTTCTACTGTGGCAATCCTGATCGGAGCCCTTATCCTGATACTGACAGGAACAGGAAGCTGGAAGATAATAATAAGTGTTTTTGGAGGCGGACTCTTAATGGGACTTTTATTAAATGCAATATCTGCAAACACCTACATGGAACTTCCCTTTTATTATCACTTTGTAATGGGAGGATTTGCATTTGGAGCTGTCTTTATGGCAACAGACCCGGTTTCAGGAGCGCAAACAGAAAAAGGCAAATGGATTTATGGATTTATGATAGGGATTTTATCGATTCTTTTCAGGGTGCTCAATCCTGCTTATCCTGAAGGAGTAATGCTGGCAATCCTTTTCATGAATATATTCGCACCACTCATCGACCATTTTGTTATACAGTCAAATATAAGGAGGAGGCTCAGGCGAGCTGAAGTAACAATTGGAAATAAATCATTAACACATGAAAAAGTTCAGTAACAGATATATCTTCATATTCTCGACTATAATGGTTGTGGTTGTTGCAACATTACTGTCACTGGCAGCTACTCTTCTCCAGCCGGCCCAGGAAAGAAACCTCGAGATAGAGAAGAAGAAAAGCATGCTCGAGTCGATACGTGTACCTGCAACCCGATACGACGCTGTGGAACTTTATGATAAGTATATCAGGGAAAGCTTTGTATTAAATATAAAAGGTGAAGTAGTTGATAGTGTTGATGCGTTTACCGTGGTTTTGAGAAACGAACAGAAAAAACCTCTTGAACAGCAATACCTGCCTGTTTTCATTTCAATTCCGGATAACGGGGGAAAAGTGATTATCCTGCCCGTGGAAGGGAAAGGACTCTGGGGCCCTATTTACGGCTATGTATCATTGTTGCCCGATATGAATACCATTTACGGCGTCACCTTCGATCATAAGGGAGAGACACCGGGACTGGGAGCGGAGATTAATACCACACATTTTGAGAGTATGTTTTTCGACAAGAAACTATTTGATAATGAGACCTTTGTGTCTATAAGGGTTGTTAAAGGGGGTGCCGATACTGATGACCTTCACGGTGTTGACGCCATATCAGGAGGAACAATAACCAGCAAAGGGCTCGAAAAAATGCTTTACGACTGCATAGTGAAATATGATGATTACCTCATAAAAAACAGAAATTAATATATGAGTAACAAGGAAAAAGAGCCGGTATTCTCGGCAAAGAATTTAAATCTTCTTACTGCTCCGCTGAACAAGAATAATCCTATTACCATCCAGGTTCTTGGAATATGTTCAGCACTTGCTATTACAGTAAAGCTTAAACCGGCCCTGGTGATGGCATTATCGGTGACAATAGTCATCTCAGTCTCAAATGTGGTGGTTGCAGCTCTCCGGCAGTATATACCTGATAGGATAAGGATAATTGTACAGCTGGTAGTTATTGCAACACTGGTGATACTTGTAGACCAGATACTTAAAGCCTACGCTTTTGATGTGAGCAAACAGCTGTCAGTTTTTGTCGGACTTATCATCACCAATTGTATTATTATGGGCCGCCTTGAGGCATTTGCAATGGCAAACAAACCATGGCCGGCATTCCTCGACGGATTAGGCAACGGAGCAGGATATGGAATAATACTGATTATTGTCTCCTTCTTCAGGGAACTGCTGGGATCGGGTACTATATACGGTTACCCGGTACTTGAAAAAATAGGACTCTATTCAATAGGGTATGAAGATAATGGAATGATGATCCTCCCCCCGATGGCGCTGATTGTTGTTGGATTAATTATCTGGGTTCAGAGAGGAAGGGACAGAAGCCTGATTGAGAATAAGTAAAAAAGGATGTTATGGAAAATCTTCTCAACATATTCATCAAGTCGATCTTTGTCGAAAATATGGTATTTGCATTCTTCCTGGGAATGTGTTCATACCTGGCAGTCTCAAAGACCGTTAAGACATCAATAGGACTTGGTATTGCTGTTGTATTTGTGCTTTTGATAACAGTACCGGTTAATTTCCTTATCGAAAAATTTATTTTGAAGAAGGGAGCCCTTGTTTGGCTTGGTGAGGGATTTGCAGATGTCGATCTTAGCTTTCTCACTTTTATAGTTTTTATTGCTGTTATTGCAGCAATGGTTCAGCTTGTTGAAATGATAGTCGAGAAATTTAGTCCTTCCCTGTATAACTCACTGGGTATTTTTCTTCCGCTGATAGCTGTAAACTGTGCAATTCTGGGCGCCTCACTCTTTATGCAGGAAAGAGAATATGCCAATATTGCAGAAGCGACGGTATTTGGAATCGGATCAGGAATAGGCTGGCTGCTAGCAATTGTCGGTATAGCTGCAATACGCGAGAAGCTCCGGTACAGTAATGTCCCGGACCCTCTTAAGGGGCTGGGTGTCACTTTTATACTTACAGGATTGATGGCGATAGCTTTCATGGGATTTATGGGTATCAAAATTTAATTGACATATCTTATTATGGTTTTAGCTGTTACAACTGCGCTTACCCTGTTATATAGTGTTATAGTCTTTCTTATAATTATCCTGCTACTGGTTTTTCTGCTTCTGTTGGCGCGAGATAAGCTTTTACCCAAGGGAGATGTTACTCTTCAGATAAATGACCGTGAAATAACTGTTTCTCCCGGTTCAAATCTCCTTTTAACGCTGTCATCAAACGACATTTATCTGCCTTCAGCATGCGGAGGAGGAGGTACATGCGGTATGTGCAAATGCCAGGTACTGGAAGGAGGCGGCTCTATACTCCCAACCGAAACAGGTTTCTTTACCCGTAAAGAACAATTGGATAACTGGAGACTGGGGTGCCAGGTGAAGATCCGCGAGCCTATGAAAATAAAGGTTCCTGAAGCTGTACTTGGAATAAAAAAATGGGAATGTGAAG
>CAZKWD010000014.1:0-14127 GCA_964556175.1 uncultured Rikenellaceae bacterium | reverse complement strand
ACATAACTCCTTTAATTTTACGGCGTTTATGAAATTCAAATATAATAATTTTTAAATAAAGTGCTTTTTTAATCATCAAATATAACTACAATTTAGGAAAATTTATTGTTTTAATGGCTTTTCTTTTATCAACATTATTTAAACGAAGTGCTATCCCTGTGTGGTGCAAAAGCGAAAATGGCAGCAGTTTTTCTCCGGCAACAATATTAAAACGATAGTTATAATACAGTATAAGTGCCCCGGCATTTATCGAAAATCCTGTCTGTGCATCTATATTTTTTTCATTATCACTATATAGCAACAAATTGACAGTCAGATAATTACTTTCAAGAACACAACCGGCTGCTCCTGAAAAATATCCCTTTTCCATACTTAACATTCCGAGCGATCGTATTTTTAGATTCTTTTCACTGTTTATGTCAAAGTCACCGGTGAGATGCACAAAAAGACCGCGATTTAACTTGCTTTCTGAAAAGTCGCTGTCAGACAGGTCAGGTTTGGCTAGGTGATTTACTGAGATCCCTCCGAAAAATTTACCGGTAAAAAACATAAACCCCGTACTCAGGTCAAAAATAGCACGTCCCTGTGATGTAATAATTTCACCCGGAGGCAGAACAGCCCCCATCAATGGATCTATCTGATCAGGCAGAACGGCCCCTCCAAGACTGTAACCCCTGTAATAAAAAGAGGCTGAAAGACCCGAACTGAAGTACAAATCCCTCCCTGCCTGGAAAAAATATGCATATGAGAAACCTCCTTTAAGATCATTGACTATCCCTCCGAGATAATCATTGGAAATAAAAATACCTGCTCCGCCGTGAAGTGAAGGGAAATAACCATCATATGAGAGACATGCAGAATGGAGGTTAAAAGAGTTACCGGGATAGAAATTCATGTACGATAATCTTAAATATCCGTCGCCTTCACCTCCGGTTATTGCAGGATTACCAGTCATGGTCAGTTGATAACCAGATCCGTTCCATGTGCCCTGGGCAGAAACCATGCCCGGGAGGATAAAGAGTAATATAAGTATCCACAGTTGAGGCTTTGACATAATTGGCATACCTGCAATAAGAACGCAACGATGGCGTTATTATTTTAACTTTAAACCTGTTGCAAAAAAACAAAATAAGATAACAAACATAACACACATTTCTATCTTTGTCCATTAATAATGGCACGAATACTCTTTATATTTCTGCTTCTCCTTTTGACGGCAAATCATATTACTGCCCAGGCAGCCAAAGATAGTTATGCTTCATCATCGGCTTTATCATCAGGGGTATGGTTTAAAACAGCTATGCTGAAAGATGGCATTTACAGGATTGACTATTCAAAACTTAGACAACTCGGCATAGATGATCCTTCAAATACCAGGATCTATGCAAACAATTCCGGACAACTATCATATTATAATGATGACCCGAAACCAGATGATCTCAGGGAGATGGCCCTCTATTTTGTTAACGGAAGTGACGGTATCTTCAATGAGGGCGATTATCTGTTATTTTACGGTCAGGGTACAGGAAGATGGAAATATAATTCATCTGCCGGTGAATATAACTTCATCAGGCATAATTATTCAGATACGGCTTTTTGTTTCATAACAACATCGAGCTCGCCGCGAAAGAGAATAGTAATTTCGGATGAACCCTCTGGATCCCCCGGCTATTTCTCTTCTGAATCCGATGCGCTTTTCATTCACGAAAAGGAGACTGTAAACCTTCTCAAGTCAGGAAGGGAGTGGTATCAGCCAGTGTCATCCATTAATGGTATTGCAATAAACCCCGGTTTTACAAATATTGTAACAAATGAAAAAATAAAGGCAAGGATACGTGTGCTTGCATGTGCCCCGGTATCGACCATCTTCCGTTTTTATGAAGGTGAATTGCTGCAGAAAAGTCTGCAGGTACAGGCAGTCAACATGTATACCACTACAGGCACATATGCACAGATTTCCGACTCATCTGCTTCCATTACACCAACCTCTTCCTCCCCGGTATTTGAAATAAAATTCTTTAATAACGGTGAATCTTTCGCTTTAGGATGGCTCGATTTTGTTACACTCCAGGGAAGAAAAGAAAATAACTTTGATGGAACTACATCATATTACACTGATTCAAGATCTGTTGCACCGGGACAAATAACCGAATTCACTGTTATAACCACTGCAAGCGATCCGGTAATCTGGGATATTACAGATCCTTTGAATCCTGGAATTATAAATTATACAAAGAATGGCAACAATATCAAATTCAAAGCCCTGACCGATACCCTCAGATCCTTTATAGTCTTTGACGGATCAGATTTTCTCACTCCTGTAATAAAATCTTCTCCTGTTAAGAACCAGGATCTCCATGGCTCAGCCCCTGCCGACATGATTATTTTAACGCACCCCTTATTTATGGAATATGCTTACAGGCTGGCTGATCTGCACCTCTCCAAAAGCGGGCTTGTTTCACTTGTTACAACACCTGAAGAGATCTATAACGAGTTTTCAGGAGGTGTGCCTGATATAGCGGCGATAAGGAATTTTCTGAGGATGAAATACATAAAACAGACCGGGACACAACATCCTCTTAAATATCTTTTACTTTTTGGTGACGGATCATTCGAAAATAAAACATTACCACCAAAAAATCCGAATTTCATCCCTACGTACCAGTCACAGAATTCCAATATTTATGTCTCCTCATTTACCTCCGACGATTTCTATGGTCTCCTCGAGGATGGTGAAGGAGAAGCTGATGGAACAGAAGACATTGGCATAGGCCGGCTTCCTGTTGCGGATACGCTTCAGGCAGGAATAGTAATCTCTAAAATTGTCCGTTATCTTGATCCTGCAAATACAGGTGACTGGAAGAATATAATCTGTATGGTTGCTGATGACGAGGATGGAAATACTCATATGTCTGATGCTGAGGGACTTTCATCTCTCCTGAGAGATTCTGTTCCCGCATATACTGTTGACAAGATTTATCTTGATGCCTTCAAACAGGTTACTTCAGTTAACGGCCAATCATATCCCGACGTGGTAAAGGCAATCAACAACCGTATTAATGCAGGGTGCCTGATTTTTAACTATCTCGGGCATGGAAGTAAAAATGGTCTTGCCCATGAAGGAGTAGTTAAAACCGGAGACATAAGCTCTTGGAAAAACGGTGCAAAACTTCCGTTGTTTATTACAGCAACCTGTGAATTCAGCAGGTTTGATGATACGGTATTAGACGAAATCACAGGAGAATTGACTGGGAAGATGTCTGCAGGGGAAAAGGTTCTGCTGAATGAGAACGGAGGCGGTATTGCTCTAATGTCTACCACCCGGGTTGTATATTCAGCCCCAAATTATTTCCTGAACAAGAATATATATAATTATGCTTTTGACCGTGACTCTTCAGATAATGCTCTCAGGCTGGGTGATATTATCAGGCTGGCAAAAAACAGCTCCGGATCCGGTTCAAATAAAAGGAATTTTTCTCTCCTGGGAGACCCTGCTTTACGACTGGCATATCCATGGCATGGGCATGTAGTGACAGATTCAATAAACCATGTAAGTGTTACGAGTAATACTGACAGTCTTAAGGCCTTATCAACAGTTACTATATCAGGACATATTGAAGATAATTCAGGCCTTCCCATAAATAATTTTGACGGTGTAGTCTCACCTGTTGTGTTCGACAAGGTCTCAACAATAGCTACGCTGGCAAATGACGGTGGACAGACAATGCAATTTGAAATAAGGAATAATATACTGTTTAGCGGCAATACAAAAGCCACCGGTGGAAAATTCAGCTTCACCTTCATTGTGCCAAGAGATATAAACTATTCATATGGTCCCGGGATGATCAGTTATTACGCGGCCGATCAAAATGCAGACATGAATGGCTACTACGCGGATATAATTGTAGGAGGATTTGCCGAATCGATAGTTAGTGACACAACTGGTCCTTATATCAGCCTGTTTATGAATGATACTCTTTTCAGGAACGGCGGGATAACAGATAGCAATCCCCGGATCCTGGCAATTATTGAAGATAGCGGGGGAATTAACACCACCGGCTCCGGAATCGGACATGATGTAACAGCATACCTTGATAATGACAGGAACAAATCATTTGTTCTAAACAATTATTTTGAAAATGATTTTGATAATTATACAAAGGGTAAGCTGTTATATGATCTATACGATCTGGACGAAGGAAGCCATTCTCTTACATTAAAAGCATGGGATAATTACAATAATTCTTCAGAAAAATCAATACTTTTTCTTGTTGAATCGGACGGGGAATTCATTCTCAGAAATCTGTTGAATTACCCGAATCCAATAGTAAGTAACACAAAAATAAGTGCCGAACATAACAGACCTGATGAGGAATTTGAAGTAATTATCAGGATATTTGATATGAGCGGCAGGATCATAAGGATTATAAACAGCACTATTTATTCCACAGGGTACCAGTTAACACCGGTATTATGGGACGGTAAGAGTGAATCAGGGAGACGAGTCGGAAGAGGCCTCTATCCTTACAATGTTACTGTAAGGACAGCAGGTGGTGAAACTGCGTCTGTATCAGGACAAATGATCATTTTATAACAGATAGACAATAAGTCAGGTAAAAAATTGTTTTATATTTGCACTTTCGCATTATGACAGTAATGAGAATAAAAAGCCAGACAACAATATTAGTCATATTATTAATTACACTTTCAGTCTCCTCTTCACTGAATGCACAGGATAGCAGTGGAGAACTTAATGCTATCCAGACAGTTGTCCCCTTTCTTACCATTGCTCCTGATTCGAGGGCAGGTGCAATGGGCGATGCCGGTGTTGCGACCTCGCCTGATATTTACAGCATGCACTGGAATCCTTCAAAATTTGCATTTATTGACGGTAAAGGAGGTATTGGCATCGCATACTCTCCATGGTTAAGGAATCTGGTCCCCGATATCAATATCGCTTATCTTTCAGGATATTACAGGTTAGATAATAAGCAAGTCATAAACGGGAGCCTTATCTACTCATCACTGGGTGATGTTTCATTCACCGATGATTTCGGGAATCTTGAAAGGACTTTCAAGCCTAATGAATGGTCCTTTGATGTAGGCTATTCAAGATTATTTTCTGTTAATTTCGCCGGTGGTATAGCTTTCAGATTTATCTATTCCAACCTTACCGGAGGCTTTTATTCAGGAGGAGAGGCAACAAAACCGGGAATATCTGTTGCTGCAGATATCAGTGCTTATTACCGTAAAGAGATTGACCTCTTTAATAAGGATGCACTGCTTGCTTTTGGCGGGAATATTTCAAACATAGGAGCAAAAATGAGTTATTCCGACTCACAGACATCAGATTTTATTCCTATAAACATGCGCATTGGAACAGCTTGCACCTTTGATCTCGATCAATATAATAAAATTACTCTGACAATTGACATTAATAAGCTGCTGGTACCGACTCCACCTTTATACGATATTTCAAATCCTGACAGTATAATTGCCGGGAAAAATCCTGATATAGCCGTTCCTGTGGCTATTTTCCAGTCTTTCATTGATGCTCCGGGCGGTTTTAAGGAAGAGATTCATGAGCTAACCTACTCATACGGTTTAGAATACTGGTATAATGAGCAATTTGCAATAAGAGCCGGATATTTCCATGAAAATGAGACCAAAGGCAACCGGAAATATTTTACAGCCGGTGCCGGCTTCAGGCTGAGCGGATTTACCGTTGATTTTTCATATCTCATGCCAACGGTTCAGAACCATCCCCTTGCACGTACCTTACGGTTTTCTCTTTCATTTGATATCAGTGCTTTACGTAACGCAACCAAATCGCGTATATGAATCCCAGGATAGGCCAGGGTATTGATTTTCACAGGCTTGAGAAAGGTTTACAATTGTGGCTCGGAGGAATTCTCATTCCTTCGGAAAAAGGTTGTGTCGCCCATTCCGACGGAGATGTCGTTCTTCATGCAATATGTGATGCAATACTCGGTGCTGCCGGACTTGAAGATATAGGACATCACTTTCCGGATACAAGCCCCGAATTTAAAAATATTGACAGTAAGATCCTTCTTCAAAGATCCTATGCGCTGATAAAGGGAAAAGGTTTGAGTATTATAAATGTCGACAGTACTGTTTGTCTTGAAACACCCAAACTAAAACCCCATATTCCTGAAATGAGATCTGTAATTGCGGCTATCCTGGAAACCAGCCAGGAAAATATCTCAATAAAAGCTACCACTGCCGAAAAACTCGGCTTCATAGGCCATGGTGATGGTATTATGGCAATAGCTGTTGCTCTTGTAAAATGACCCCCGGCCCCTCTAAAGGGTGGTTGAAGGATCAATTGCACTATCAATCAATTCATCATCAGCAAAATAAGGTACTGTCACCTTTAATCCGGGAGTTCGTTTCATTTCTCTTTCAAGTGTAAGGAGTGCTTCTTTGCTACGGGCCCAGCTCCTCCGGGCAATCCCATTGTTAACATCCCAGTGAAGCATCATTTTCAGCTTTTTACCTGTCTCCTCTGTACCATCCAGCAACATTCCGAAACCACCATTGATCACTTCGCCCCATCCCACTCCGCCGCCGTTATGCAGTGAGACCCATGTAGCTCCACGGAATGCATCGCCAATAACATTTTGGACAGACATGTCGGCAGTAAATTTAGAACCGTCATAAATATTTGAAGTTTCTCTGAATGGTGAATCAGTACCTGAAACATCATGGTGATCCCTGCCGATAACCACCGGTGCTGAAATTTTTCCTGAGGCAACAGCCCTGTTGAATGCTTCCGCAATAGCTATCCTGCCCTCAGCATCTGCATACATAATCCTTGCCTGAGAACCTACCACAAGTTTATTTTTTGCTGCCTCTCTAATCCAGTGTATATTATCAACCATCTGCTGCTTTATCTGATCAGGTGAAGATTGCATAAGATGTTCAAGCGTATCCGCAGCAATATCATCTGTAACAGAAAGGTCGGCTGGGTCATTTGAGCAACAGACCCATCGGAAAGGCCCGAAACCGTAATCAAAACAGACAGGGCCCATAATATCCTGAACATAAGACGGATATCTGAATTCTCCGTCGGGTTTAAGGATGTCTGCTCCAGCTCTCGAAGCTTCAAGAAGGAATGCATTCCCGTAATCAAAAAAGTACGTACCCTTTTTCGTATGCCTGTTTATTGCTGCAACCTGCCTTACAAGTGATCTTTTTACCAGCTGTTTGAATTTTTCCGGATCAGATGAGATCATCCTGTTAGCTTCATCAAAACTCAGTCCGGCCGGGTAATAACCGCCGGCCCATGGATTGTGAAGTGATGTCTGGTCAGAACCAATATCTACCAGTATCTCTCTCTCCGCAAATTCTTCCCAAACCTCAACAATATTCCCCTGGTATGCTATTGATACAACTTCTTTCTTTTCTTTAGCCTTTCTTACTCTTTCAACAAGCAAATCCATATCAGTTATTACCTCGTCAACCCAGCCCTGGGAATGACGTTTGTGGATAGCCCCTGGATTAACTTCAGCAATAACGGAAACTATACCTGCTATGGAAGCAGCCTTGGACTGAGCTCCCGACATGCCTCCAAGTCCTGAGGAGACATATAATTTTCCCTTCAGAGTCTCAGAATTTTTATTCAGCAACCTTCCGGCATTCATAATTGTGATGGTCGTGCCGTGTACTATACCCTGCGGACCTATATACATATATGAACCCGCGGTCATCTGACCATATTGTGACACTCCCAGCGCATTGAATTTTTCCCAGTGGTCCTGCGAAGAGTAATTTGGTATAACCATTCCGTTTGTAACCACCAGCCTGGGGGCATCCCTGTGAGAGGGAAAAAGTCCTAGCGGATGACCAGAATAGACCACAAGGGTCTGATCGTCAGTCATCTCTGAGAGGTATTTCATTGTCAGAAGATATTGTGCCCAGTTCTGAAAAACCGCACCGTTTCCTCCATATGTGATAAGTTCATGCGGATGCTGAGCAACAGAGAGATCAAGGTTATTTGATATCATTAACATTATAGCGGCAGCATTCCTGGACCGGTATGGGAATTCATCAATATTACGAGCTTTTATCTCATATTCGGGCCTGAATCTGTACATATAAATTCTCCCGTATTCTGACAGCTCTTCGGTAAATTCCTTTGCCAGAACAGCATGGAAGTCTACCGGAAAATACCTCAATGCATTTTTCAGTGCCAGTTTTTTTTCATCCCGTGACAGAATATCTTTCCTTTTAGGGGCATGATTAACACTGGTATCATAGGGTTTCAGAGTGGGTAAAACAGAAGGGATGCCTTCTGAAATCATTTTCTTGAATTCTGAGGAAGTCATGAAATAAGATTTTCAACAGCCCCAATATAAGGGGGTGAGTATGTGTATTTTATACTTTACTCTCTTTTATTATTTCATCATCAACAAGGATACGGCCGCAATATTCACAGACTATTATCTTCTTTCTTGATTTAATATCCAGTTGTCTCTGAGGCGGAATCTGGTTAAAACAGCCTCCGCAGGCATCTCTTTGTATCGGGACAACAGCCAGTCCGTTCCTTGCATTTGCTCTGATCCGCTTGTAGGCTGTCAGAAGCCTATCTTCAATTAAATTCTCTACTTTCTCATGTTTCTTATGAAGTCCCTCCTCCTCCTTCTGGGTATCAAGAATTATTTCATCAAGCTCTGATTTTTTGTTTTCAAGGTCAAAAGATCTTTCAGCAAGTGTAGCTTCCGATTCAGCAATAATTATTTTCTTGTCCTCTATCTGGACATTAAGCTCCTTTATCTTCTTTGTAAAGAGCTCAATTTCGAGATTTTGATATTCTATTTCTTTTGATAGGGAATCAAACTCCCTGTTATTACGTACATTTTTTTGCTGTTCCTCATATTTCTTTATCAGTGCTTCAGCGTCCGCTATCTCATTATTCTTTTTAAGGATCGATTTCTCAAGATTTACCACCTCTTCATGCAGGTTACCAAGCCTAGTTTCAAGACCGGCTATTTCATCTTCAAGGTCCTGTACCTCGAGGGGCAGCTCGCCTCTCAGGGTTTTTATTTTATCTATCTCTGAATCAACTAATTGTAGACTAAATAATGCCCTCAATCTTTCCTCGATGGAAATCTCGGTATCACGTGCCTTTGTCTTTTCCATATTAAAAATAGTTAATTGGATTCGTATTTATCTCCGAAAACCGGAGTGCAAATTTAGGGAATTTTTTGATAATTAAATCGTATAAAATTTCTACGGAGAATTTTTCACTCTCATAATGTCCTATGTCAACCACAAGTATCCTGTTTCCTGTTTCAAAATAATTATGATATTTAATGTCGGCCGTAACAAATGCATTTGCTCCCGAAGCTATGGCATCATTCAGCAATGCGCCTCCTGCCCCCCCACAAAGAGCTACTTTGGTTATCCTGTTCCCTGTAAGCTTTGAATACCTGATGCCTTTTGATGAAAACAGTGATGATAATGATTCCAGAAATTCTTTCTCCCCGGCTGGTTCCGGCAAATCGCCGGTACAACCAAGCCCTATTTCAATATTCTCATTTTCAAGCGAATAGATGTCATAGGCAACCTCCTCATAAGGATGAGCCTCAAGGAGAGCACTGATGACCCTGTTTTTCATATACGAGAAAAGGATTGTCTCAAGCCTAACCTCTTTTTCAAAATGAATCTCACCCTTTTTTCCGACAAACGGATGAGTGCTGTCACCTCCTCTGAAACTCCCTGTTCCTTGTGTACTGAAGCTGCACTTATCATAATTCCCGATTATCCCTGCACCGGCTTCAAATATTGCGTCACGTACCTTATCAAGATGATCCTCAGGAATAAAGGTAACCAGCTTACACAATCGGTTTTTCAGGGGTGAAAGAACGCTGACATTTTTAAGCTTAAGCTTTTCCGCCATCTTTCTACTCACGCCATTATCCATAACGTCGAGGTTTGTGTGGGCCGAATAAATGGCGATATCCTGTTTTATAGCTTTAAGCAGTATCTTCTCAGTAACGGTCTTACCGGTTAATTTTTTTATGCCTGTAAAGATCAGCGGGTGATGGGAAATAATAACATCACATCCGGTATGATCTGCCTCATCAAGTACTTCTTCAGTGACATCCAGGGCGATAAGTGCCGATTTTATCTCCTTGTCGGGCAGCCCGACCTGCAGCCCTGAATTGTCATATCCTTCCTGGAAGGACAACGGTATTGCAGAATCAAGAAATGATACAAGTTCTTTTAACTTCATAACATATTTTCTTTCTCGAGATATAATTATTATATATTGTCCCGCAGGTCAAGTAACAGGCTTTTGATTTTCCGGAGCGACTCATTGATCTCGTATTTGTAGTCAGTCTCTTCCTGCTTACCCGAAAGTTTTTTCTTAGCACCCGGCAGAGTCATTCCCTCCTCTTTAAGAAGATGATGGATGATCTTCAGGTTTTTTATATCCGTTGGGGTGAACATCCTGTTTCCCTTTTTATTTTTCATTGGTTTCAGGATGTCGAATTCATTTTCCCAGAACCTGATCGTTGAGATCGGTACGTTGAGCATCTCTGCAGTTTCGCCTATCGAATAGTAGAGTTTTTCGATCTGTTTTTCCCTGTATGGCATGTTATTTATTTATAAGTTATATCACCATTTTCTGAAATCTTTATTACTGTTTCCGGAAAATCAAGAGCAACAAGATCTTTTATTTTTCTTATCACGCGATTATCCGGATCGATTCTCACGCCTGCTCCGGGCAGCTGAGAAACAGGAATGATCTTTCCGAAGATGAATTTACCTTCAGTGCTTACATTGAGTTTTATTACCGGGGCAATTCCGTTCGGTCCCCTGAGGTTAAATCTGCCATAAGTACAAAAATTACCCAGGCTGTAAGCAATAAAACGGTCACGGTAAACCTCTACGGCTCTTGTAACATGTGGTCCGTGACCAAAAACAATATCAGCTCCTGCGTCTATCATCATATGGGAGAACCTGTAAACATCTCCCCTGTTCTCAGTGAACATTATCTCATCAGTTCTGGGTACACGCTGAAAATCTGCCCCTTCAGCCCCACCATGAAACGATACAATAACTATATGGCAGGTATCTGCAAGCAGTTTGACTATAGCTTCTGCCTCTTCCAGATCATTTATACTTATTGTACCCTTATTTGGGGCAAAAGCACAAAAGCCATAAATTATAGAGTCCTTGTTAAATATCGAATATGGGTGTTCTTCAATACCACCATAGTAAATCCCCAGTGAATCAAGCAGTTCCATTGTCCTGTTTCTTGCAGGGAGTCCGAAGTCACCGAAATGGTTATTTGCCAGGCTGATAATGTCAAATCCTGATTCAGAAAGTGCGGATGAATATCTTTCCGGCATTCTGAAAAGGTAGCAACGAGTAGTATCCCTGCATTTTTTTACCGGTTCTCCATTGTCAAGAAATGATCCCTCCAGGTTACCGAAGGTTAGATCAGAAGCGGCAAGTGTATCAGAAAGAGCTCCCAGAAGCAGCAAAGGATTATCATGAGGAGGCAAGTAATCAACTGAGGGAAAAGATGTTCCTAACATAATATCCCCCACACCGGTGATCACAATCTGTTTCTGTACCGGAACGGTATCATTTAACGTTACAGAGCCGGCAGCAGGCTGGCAGATAATACTTAAGAAATAAACAAAAATGAGGGTGTAGCTTATCTTCATACCAAAGTCCAGGGAAGAGCTAGTCAAATGACTGGCCGGTTTTTGAGGCAATCTCAATCATTCTCTCATATTCTTCCGGTGAAAGATCATTAAAATAGTAGTTTACAGGATCAACATTTACCCCGTTAAGCTTTATCTCATAATGCAGGTGAGGGGCTACCGATGTTCCTGTGCTGCCCACAAATCCTATTACATCTCCTCTCTTTACTCTCTGCCCTGCCCTCACATTGAACCTGTCGAGATGTGCATATACAGAGCTATAACCAAATCCATGGTTAATTACAATATGATTTCCGTAACCGCGTCTTGAAGAAATAACCGATGCTATTGTGCCATCGCCGGTTGCATAGATATCAGTTCCGGAAGGAGCTGTAAAATCCATCCCTGCATGAAACTTGATTATTTTATAGATCGGATGGATCCTTAATCCGAAACCCGAAGCTGTTCGTGTCAGATCCTTATTAGAGATAGGGAGTATGGCCGGAATTGATCTCAGCATATCTTCCTTCTTCATTGCCAGTGATATAAGATCGTCAAATGATTTTGACTGAACATATATCTTTTTCCTTATCCTGTCAAGCCTCTTTGCGGTTTCAATTACGATACTGGAATTATCATATCCCTCCAGTTCCTTGTACCTGTTTATACCTCCAACACCGCCCTCTCTTAATGACTCCGGTATCGGTTCAGCTTCAAATATTGTCCTGTAAAGATTGTCATCTGTCTCCTGAAGCTGGCCAATAACCTTCTCAATGTTTCCCATTTCCCTGTGAATCAGATCGTATTGAAGTGTCAGCTGTTCGATCTCACGCATCAATGCCTTCTCTTTCGGAGAATCAACGAATATGGCAAATATGAGGTAATAGACAAAAGCAATAAGTAGTGATGCAACAAAATATGCCAATCCCCTTAACAGCATTGCTCCTATGCTCAGCCTTATTTTGTCGAAGCTAAGAGACTCGGGATTGAATTTATATCTTGAGTTTGGCATGACAGGGCAAAGATAGAAAATTCATCATAAACAAACCACAGCCACTATCCTGTATAATGGGATATTTCAGGTTTAAGAACAGTAATTATTTTATTATCTGAATTTTGTGCTTGATGTAAGCATCCGGATCATATCAAAATATTCCTCTTCCGACAGGTCATCATTGAAATAATAGAGAGGATTTTTATGTTGTCCGTACTGGTCGATCTGGTAATGAAGATGCGGACCGGATGAGGTCCCTGAACTTCCCGTGAGTCCTATAAGGTCTCCACGCTTTACATTCAGTCCCTTTGTTACCTTTATGCTGCTCAGATGCCCGTATATTGTCTGGTATCCATAACCATGATCAATACGTACATGGTTCCCGAAACCACCTGAATTCCAACCTGCATCAATTACTTTTCCTGCTCCTGTAGCATACACCTTTGTTCCGTATGGTGCACTGAAATCCTGTCCATGATGCCATTGCGGGTTTCCTGTTACAGGATGCACTTCCCTGAACTTCAGACCATCCCCTAAAGGTATGGTAACGTCAACAGGACTGATCATTGGAAGGTATTCGTACATTCTTTCCCATTCGGTTCTTCTTTCCTCGATTGCCTTAAAAGATACATCCTGTACATTTATAACATTTTTAAGCTCCTCAATCCTTGTCCTGGTTGATTTCATAATGTCACTAGTCAAATAGCCGTCAAGGTATCTTAGCCTGTCAATACCTCCAAAACCAGGATTTCTGAATGATTCGGGTAGACTATCCATTTCAAGAATAGGCCTGTATCGTACTTCGTCTGACATCCTGAGGCTGTTCATTACTTTGAAAGAATTATCAAGCTCTTTTTCTGCAAATCTATACTGAAGCTTCAGGTTATCAATCTGTTGAGTTAATAATTTCTCCTTGGGTGAGCCGAAGATATTTTCGTAAATTGTACCGTAAATTATTGTAATAATAACTGTTACTGCCAGCCAGAAAAACAGTCTTAATAGCTTCTTGTGCCAGGGAAGCCTTACCTGTTTGTATTGCAGTTCATTGAGGTCTAATAAATATTTCCGGTTTCGCATCGGCCAGGCCAGAATTTCGAATTTTTATTACAGGTAATCTACAAATCTAATTCAAATAATTTAATTTTACAAGCCAGTTATAAGGTATATTTACATTATATAGGGGCAGATAAAATATGAAGGCACAGGAACTGAGGCAGTTATTTTTTGAATTTTTCAGGTCGAAGGGACATGAAATCACACCTTCAGCACCCATGGTGATAAAGGATGACCCTTCTCTTATGTTCACAAATGCCGGGATGAATCAGTTCAAGGATATCTTCCTGGGCCACAGCCAGTCACAATACAAGAGGATAGCAAATTCACAGAAATGTCTCAGGGTCTCGGGAAAACATAATGACCTGGAAGAGGTTGGTCATGATACATACCACCATA
>CAZKWD010000013.1:0-14271 GCA_964556175.1 uncultured Rikenellaceae bacterium | reverse complement strand
CAAAAGGAAAAGCTTCAAAATAGAAAGACAATTATTACAAACAATTTATAATCATGGCACACAAGAAAGGAGCAGGCAGTTCACGCAACGGTCGCGATTCGCAAAGTAAAAGACTGGGCGTTAAGATCTTCGGCGGGAGTGTTGTGAAGGCAGGCAATATAATTGTTCGCCAGAGAGGTACAAAACACAATCCGGGCCTTAACGTGGGACTGGGTAAAGATCATACTCTGTATGCTCTGACCGACGGTGAGGTTGAATTCAAAAGAAGAAAAAACAACAAGTCATACGTTTCAGTTAAACCGGCGAGTAATTAACCTCATATCTCAGACTTTAAGACTCCCATAATTCTTTTTAATATTGTTAAAAGCATTATCGGGAGTTTTTAATAATTTTACAGCGGGCATCCTTCAGCCTGCTTTTTTATTAATAAATATTTCAAGATGCTTACGATAAACCTTATTCGTGAAAAGAAAGACTTTATTATCGAACGTCTTAAAGTAAAGAATTTCGATGCAGAGGAAATAATTAATAAAATCCTTGACCTCGATATAACACGGCGTGAAATACAATCCCGGACTGATTTCATGCAGGGAGAAATGAACAGGATCTCGAAAAAGATAGGTTCCATGATCAAAGAGGGGCGAACAAAGGATGCTGAGACAGCGAAGAAAAAGACATATAAACTCAAGGATGAAATAAAGTCTATTTCCGACAAACTAATACCTGTTGACAACGAACTGAGGAATGAGATAATTAAGTTGCCCAATCTGCCGCATGAATCTGTTGCCGGGGGCTTTGGAGCAGAAAACAACGTAAAGGTCAGGGAAGGAGGATCAATGCCCTCTGTTACTGATAATTTTCTGCCTCACTGGGAATTAATAAAGAAATACGACATCATAGATTTTGATCTCGGCATAAAACTTACCGGCGCAGGATTTCCTGTCTACAAGGGTAAAGGAGCAGGGCTGGAGAGAGCTCTGATCAGCTTTTTCCTCGATGAGGGAATCAAAGCAGGATATACAGAGGTTATGCCACCCATAATAGTAAACGAGGATTCAGGTTTCGGTACCGGGCAACTCCCGGATAAAGATGGACAAATGTACCATGTTACCCAGGATAATTTTTACCTGATACCTACTGCCGAAGTACCGGTGACCAATATTTACAGGGACGTAATACTCAGTGCTGATGATCTTCCGGTAAAAAACATTTCATATACACCCTGCTTCAGAAGAGAAGCCGGTTCATGGGGAGCCCATGTAAGGGGACTTAACAGGCTGCACCAGTTCGATAAGGTTGAAATAGTTCAGATTGCACATCCTGATCATTCTTACGGATCTCTTGAGGAGATGGTCAGCCATGTCGAAAGTCTTGTCGTTAAACTTGCCCTTCCATACCGTATCATGAGGCTTTGTGGAGGAGATATGTCCTTCACTTCTTCGCTAACCTACGATTTTGAGGTATGGTCAGCCGCCCAGAAACAGTGGCTCGAAGTAAGCTCTGTCTCAAATTTTGAGTCTTTTCAGGCAAACAGGCTAAAATGCAGGTTCAAAGATAAAGGTGGAAAACAAACCCGGCTTGCCCATACACTAAACGGAAGTGCTCTTGCACTACCAAGAATAGTGGCTGCTATACTTGAAAATAACCAGACAGATAAAGGGATCGTGATCCCTGAGGTGTTGGTTCCATATACAGGATTTGAAATCATCGATTGACCTCCCGGCTATCCTATATCTATGCCCTGCTGGCAGTCCTTTTCTGGTCAACGGTACCCACAGCCTTCAAGATCAGCCTGGGAGAGCTTAGTGTTCTTCACATGCTGGCAATCGCTGTATTTACCTCCACCATCATTCTGTTTATAATCCTTATCGCCGGCAGAAAAGGGAGTCTTATACTGAAAACCTCCCGAAAAGAGCTTATGCATTCGGCGCTGCTGGGATTAATAAATCCTTTCATCTATTACATTATACTGCTGAAAGCTTACCAGCTTCTCCCGGCTCAGGTTGCCCAGCCGCTGAATATGATATGGCCGATAATCCTTGTGTTCCTTTCTATCCCCCTGCTTGGACAAAAAATAAAAAGCAAAAGTTTCATTGCATTGTTTATCAGTTTTACGGGTGTCTTTATCATCTCTTCGCAGGGGAATCTGTTTGGCCATAGTCATTCAGATATAAGAGGTGTGCTGCTCGCAACCGGAAGCGCAATTTTCTGGGCATTTTTTTTCATACTTAATGTAAAGGACCAAAGAGATGAATCGGTAAAACTCTTTCTTAATTTTCTGTTTGGATCTGCCTATCTTATTATAGCCATGGCAGTTACAGGCAATTGGCTAACCGGAGGATATGCGGTCAGCGGAGTTGTTGCTGCTGTATATACAGGTATCTTCGAGATGGGTATAACATTCTTTTTCTGGCTTAAAGCCCTAAAGCTTGCTGCCTCAACCGATAAGGTCAGCAACCTTGTATACCTGGCCCCTTTTCTTTCACTTATATTTATACACTTTATCTTACATGAGCCCGTTTATTATACAACCCTTGTCGGCCTGTTGTTTATCATTACCGGAATTTGGATCCAGAACCGGAAACCGGCAATGGGATAAATTATTAACTTTGAACCCGATAAATTATCAATTACAATAATGAAGAAGTTATTTTATCTCCTTCTTACACTGCTGATAATATCTGCCTCATGCAAAAAAGAAGAGCCTGAACCTGAACCTGTTGTCACTGACGATCTTCCGGCTCTGGCCAGGGATACTTTATATTATATTATGAAGCAATGGTATTACTGGTACGACCTGATGCCTTCAGTGACAAAGGAAAACTATGCTGATCCTTATGTGCTGCTTGAGGCTGTGAGGTATAGAGAAATTGACAGGTGGAGCTTTGTTGCCGATTATGATGAGTTCATGGCGGAAATGCAGGGAACATTTGTGGGACATGGCTTTAGAATAGGTCTCGATAAATCACTTAATGCCAGAATTGCCATGGTTTATAATAACTCACCTTTACATGCTGAGGGTGTCCGCCGCGGCTGGATAGTGAAACAGATAAACGGTTACGATATTGCTTCTATACTGTTAGCAAACGATTCGGAAGCCTACCTGCAAGCAATAGGTCCGTCAGAAGCAGGAGTAACGAACACTTTTCTTTTTCAGCGGCCTGATGAAACAGAAGTTACCATCACCTCTACAAAACAAAGCTTTACTATAAACTCCGTGATCCTGTATGATACACTTCATCTCTCTTCAGGTATAACCGGTCATCTTACGTTTGAATCATTTATTGAACCATCTGAAGATGAGCTTGAGACAGCATTTGCTTTCTTCAAGGCCAATAATGTGCAGGATCTTATTCTTGATCTCAGGTATAATCCGGGAGGATTCCTTTATATAGCACAACAGCTGGCAAGTTATATTGCAGGTAATTCAAAGACAGGAGAGACTTTTGCCGGTCTGACCTATAATGATGAAAACCAGGATTATAATATCGATTATCCTTTTAAAATTTCTTCATATCCACTCACGCTTTCAAGACTTGTTGTAATTACCACACGCTTAACAGCCTCAGCAAGCGAGGCTGTCATGAACGGGCTCAAACCGCATCTTAACCTTGTAAGCATAGGTGATACAACAACCGGGAAACCAATGGGAATGAACGGATGGACGTGTGCTGGTACATATTTTTTCTGGCCGGTCACATTTAAGATAGTGAATTCTATAAATGAAGGTGAATATTATGATGGCATTGCCCCTTCAAAAATATGCAATGACGATATAACCCATGATTTTGATGACCGTAACGAAGAATGTTTAAAAGAGGCTATATACTGGCTCGAGTCAGGTTCTTTCCAGTCAAAAGGAAGTGAAGAATTCAGCCGGTCAGCAAACTTCTCCGAAAAACCATCATGGGTGAACAATACATTTGTGATTAAAAGATAAAAACCATTTGGCAGGATGGCAAAAGGGAATCCGGAAGAGAGAATAATCCTCGGCATCGACCCTGGTACAAACCTTACAGGGTATGGAGTGATAAAGGTCTCAGGAAATAATCCCGAACTTATTACCATTGGTGCAATTGACCTGTCCAAATTCGGCGACCATTACCTTAAACTTAAACATATCTTCGACAGAACCATCGGGATAATCGATGAATACCACCCTGATGAGCTGGCTATTGAGGCTCCCTTCTATGGGAAAAATGTACAGTCGATGCTGAAACTTGGAAGGGCACAGGGAGCAGCGATAACGGCTGCTCTTACACGTTCATTACCAATCTATGAATATGCTCCCAGGAAAATCAAAATGTCGATAACAGGACAGGGAGCAGCATCAAAGGAACAGGTTGCGGCAATGCTGGCAAATATACTCAAATTTAAAGTGCAGGAAATGAAGCTTGATGCTACCGACGGCCTTGCTGCAGCACTTTGTCATTTCTTCCAGTCGGGAACAGTGAAAAGTGAAAAAGCTTATTCAAGCTGGAAAGATTTCATGAGCAAAAATCCTGGAAGAGTCAGATGACTGATCTAATCAGATGATGGCTACTGCAAGGGTGGCAACACTTACCCTTACTCCTTCTGTTTTAAGCAGCTCTGTTACACACGACTCAATAGTGGATCCTGTCGTTATCACATCATCAATAAGCAAAATATGCTTATCCCTGATGCCTGTTGCATCGGTGACGCTAAAAATCCCTTCAACATTTGTCCATCGTTCGTATCTCGATTTTTTTGTCTGTGTGGCTGAGATATTTTTTCTTGAAAGCGAAATACTGTCAACAGGAATACCGGTGGCTTCAGAGATGCCCTGTGAAATAATCTCACTCTGATTGAAGCCTCTGATCCGCTGTTTTGAAGGATGTAACGGAACAGGAATAATAACGTCAATATCACAGGTAAAATCCGAATTCTTAAGCAAAGATCCATATATTTTCCCGAGCTCGTAGCCTATTTCCCTGATACCCTTATATTTAAGATTATGTATAAGATTCCTGATGCGACTGCCCCTGTTATAGTATGAGAAAGCTGCAGCTTTTTCAATCCTGCATCTTCCCCAGAATAATTGTTCCACAGGGTTGTTTGACTCATTGTGATAATTAGCTCTGGGTATCAGGATATAACACTCGGTGCAAATGAGCTTTTCATTTCTCAGAAGGTGGTTCCCACATGCATAGCAAAGCCTCGGGAAAAGAAGGCTGATAACATCATCCCACAGATCATACAGATAACTCATGCAGCGAGCTGAATTATACCGTAAAATTAATAATTTTTAAAACACCGACAAAACTCCCTGGGGGGTAATTTCCTTACAGAACAACCTTCTCTGTTATCTTTTCTGCTATTTCTTTAAACTCTTCAGAAGTTAATTTAAGCTTAGGATTTCTGAAGTTCACATCCTCCATGGTATCCATTGGGATAAGGTGTACATGAACATGTGGGATTTCAAGACCTACTACTGCCACAGCTATTCTGTTACATGGGATAACCGATTCAATGGCCGCTGCGATCTTTTTTGAAAATAATATTAGTCCGGCAAGAAGATCATCATCCAGATCAAAAAAGTAATCGATCTCCTGTTTTGGAACTACTAGTGTATGCCCGGCCTTTAGAGGATTTATATCAAGAAAGGCGAAATATCTTTCATCTTCAGCTATTTTATAACAGGGGATCTCCCCATTAATGATTTTTGTAAAAAGAGTTGGCATGATCTGTATATTACAATGAGATAGCAATGATTTCAAAAGGAATTATTCCTGCCGGCACCTGAATCTGAACAATCTCTCCTACTTTTTTGCCCATCAGTCCCTGTGCAATTGGTGAACTGATGGCAATTTTGCCTTCTTTAAAATTAGCTTCGCTTTCAGGAACAAGCTGATATTCCATTACATTGTTATTCTTCTTATTCTTTATTGTTACCTTGTTCAATATCCTGACGGTTGATGTATCAATTTTCGATTCGTCAATTATTCTTGATTTGGCAATAACATCCTCAAGCCTTGCTATTTTCATTTCAAGCATAGCCTGTTCCTCTTTAGCTGCCGAATATTCTGCATTCTCGGTAAGGTCGCCTTTGTCCCTGGCGTCTGCTATCATCCCGGCAATATTCGGTCTCTCCACAGTTCGCAGATTTTCAAGCTCATCCTTAAGCTTTTGAAGACCTTCCTCTGTTACATATAATACCTCGGACATTTTTCTTTACAGATTTTAAAAAAAGGAAGAATTCCAGGAATTCCGGAACTCTTCATGCACAAATATAAAAATATTTTTTACTAATTACAAAAAAAAAGCTGAAAATTAGTTGTTTACAGGTTCGGGACAGCACAGTCTATATTACTTATATTTCCTTCCTGCCTTTTTAGATCTTGATGTATTTGTTTTCTTTTTATCCTTATATCGGGTATTTGCATCCTTTACATTTTGCTTCATGCGTTCCCGAACTCCAGGTGTCTGAATTTCTAATGATCTCTTGCGGTTCTCCTTAACGAAATTTTCTGAATCACGCTTTAGTTTTTTTTCTTTTTTGGCTTGTAACTTCTGGGCTCGTTTAGCACTTACCGGTTTTTTGACCTTTACCTTTTTATTCTTTGACTGAGGACTAATGAAGGTTTCGTTGCTCTCATGACCAGCTTCACCTTTAATAACCGGAAGTGCATTGCATACAGTCATACCGGATAAAAGGATCAACGCTGAAAACATGACTAATAGCCTGTTCATATTGTTATAATTATAATATTAGTATGATAAGCATCGTTATATTTACCGTAGTAATACTAATTTTATACCATTAATCTTTTTTAAATGGTAAAAAGTTCAAAAATAGGATTTTTTTTGCTTTTAACCTTAACTGTTCTTTTAACGGTCTCCTGTGAAAAGAACAAAAACGATGTAATTCCCGACGTTTATGTAAATTTTTACATGGACATTACAGGGGATATACTCTTTTCTGATCTTAATGCAATTGGTAATCATGTTATTGTCACCTCACAGACAAACAACTGGGGCAGCCAGGCTGCCGGTTACGATAATAACGGCATTATTGTTTACAGGTCGCTTCCGGATGAGTTTAATGCATATGACCGCACCTGTCCTCATGATTTTGCAGTAAACGGGCTCAGCATTAAGGTCAATGTTGATTTTACGCAGGCTGTTTGTCCTCGCTGCAGCACTTGCTATGCTCTTTCTGCTTTCGGTACACCGGTCTCAGGTCCCGGACAATACCCTCTCAAGAACTACAAAACCCGCTTTGACGGAAGGTACCTGAGTGTGTGGAGTGAATAGAATCTAATACCTGTAATGTTCAGGTTTATAGGGTCCTGTTTCCAGTAGCCCTATATATTCCGATTGTTCCTTTGTAAGTTTAGTAAGATTAACTCCCAGCTGGTTAAGGTGTAATCTGGCAACCTCTTCATCAAGATGTTTCGGAAGCCTGTATACTCCTATCTTGTAATTATTCCTCCAGAGGTCGATCAGAGCAAGTGTCTGGTTGCTGAATGAGTTGCTCATGACAAAGGAGGGATGGCCAGAGGCACAGCCAAGGTTTACAAGTCTTCCTTCGGCGAGCATAAAAATAGCATGCCCGTCAGGGAACAGATACTTGTCAACCTGAGGTTTTATTTGGATTTTCTTTACATCTTTCAAATCATTCAGATCATTGACCTGTATTTCGTTGTCAAAATGCCCGATATTGCAGACTATCGACTGGTCCTTCATTTTCTTCATATGTTCCACAGTAATAACATCCCTGTTGCCGGTGGCTGTCACAAAGATATTTGCCTCATCGAGAGCATCCTCAACAGTTTTTACTTCAAAGCCTTCCATAGCTGCCTGGAGTGCGCATATCGGATCGATTTCCGTCACAATCACCCTTGCGCCGTAGGATCGCATCGATTTAGCTGATCCTTTACCTACGTCACCATATCCGCAAACTACAACTACTTTCCCGGCAATCATCACATCAGTTGCCCTTTTAAGACCATCGGCCAGTGATTCACGGCATCCGTATAGGTTGTCAAATTTCGATTTTGTAACTGAATCATTTACATTAATTGCCGGAACAAGCAGTTCATTCCTTTCCATCATCTGATATAACCTGTGAACACCCGTGGTTGTCTCCTCCGATATTCCCTTCATTTCACTGACTGCCTGATGCCATTTCCCTGGTTCATTTACCTGTATCTCTTTCAGGGTGGCAAGAATTATAGCCTCTTCCCTGTTAGCAGGTTTCCTGTCAAGGACCGAAGGATCTTTTTCCCCTTTATAGCCAAGATGCATGAAAAGTGAAGCATCACCGCCGTCATCAACAATCAGGTTAGGTCCTTTCCCACCGGGGAATGAGAGCGCCTGAGCTGTACACCACCAGTATTCTTCAAGAGTTTCTCCTTTCCAGGCAAACACCGGAATACCTCTTTCAGCCATTGCCGCAGCAGCATGATCCTGGGTTGAAAAAATATTACAGCCGGCCCATCTTATATCAGCACCAAGCTCCACCAGGGTTTCCATAAGGACTGCTGTCTGAATTGTCATGTGCAGCGACCCTGTGATACGGGCTCCCTTTAAAGGTTTTTCCGAAGAGTATTTCTTCCTTATAGCCAGAAGTCCCGGCATCTCTTTTTCCGCTATTTCTATCCCCTTTCTGCCAGATTCGGCAAGCGAGATATCCTTAATCTTATATCGCATTTTCTTTTCTGTAACTAATTCCATTTGTATACTATAATTAAGAACGCAAAGGTAATAAAAATCTACATTTGTTTATTTAAGCAATTGCATGGCTCTCTCTTTATCTTTTTTCATTTGTCTGGCGAGTTGATCAGTATTTTCAAATTTTATTTCATCCCTTAACCTGTACCTGAATATTATTTCAATTTCCTTTCCATAAATGTCAGACTTAAAATTGAAAATATTAACTTCAATCGATCTTGATCCGGTTGTTTTATTTACCGTAGGATTCTTCCCGATGCTCAGCATTCCCGGAAGTTTCTTACTATCTGTCTGAATATCTACTGCATAAACGCCATCGCGCGGTAAAAGCTTATACTTATCATCTGGTTTTATATTTGCCGTCGGGAATCCTAATTCTCTTCCAATTTTCCTGCCTTCAATTACCTTCCCCTTTAATGAATAATTGTACCCCAGCCATTGGTTTGCCTCATCCAGCCTGCCTTTTAATAATGCTTCACGTATCAGCGATGAGCTTATTGTCTCTTCACCCGTTCTGAAGCCTTCAGCCTGTTCAACTTTAAATCTCAGGGTTGATGCACATTTTACTATAGTATCATAGTTGCCCTCGCCGTGATACCCAAGATGATGATCATGACCGATAATGAGATATCTTGTTCCGATCTTATTGATAAGTATTTCTTCAATAAAATCGCAGGCTTTAATCCTGCTGAACTGTTTCGTGAATCTTATGATTACCAGGTGTTCCACACCTGCCTTTTCCATCAGGAACTTTTTTTCATCAAGGGTAGAGAGGAAGAATATCCCTTCGGTTTCTTTTTCAAGTACCAGCCTGGGGTGAGGATGAAAAGTTATAACAACCGATTCTCCTTTTACCTTTCGTGCACGTGTTACTAAAAGGTTAAGCAGTGCTCTGTGACCTGAATGCACACCGTCAAATATCCCGAGGGTGACAACAGGATTGGTGAACATAAGATTCTCATATCCCTCATGAATGATCATATAATGAAATTAGTTCTGTAAAATTAGCAAAGCGCCGGGATATGACATAAAATAATGATTTTGTTTTTGTATTTTTATCGTCAGTCATCCAACCAAATTACCATATGAGGGACACCAAATTTTACGATGATGACAGCTGGTTGAAACCATTTACCGGTATTATAGATGCCCGTATCAGTCAATGTCTTCAGAAAGAGAGTCACCTGGCAGGCAAGTCGTCACTTTCTGAATTTGCAATGGGACATTATTATTACGGACTTCATCATGCTGGTGATCATTGGATCTTCAGGGAGTGGGCCCCAAATGCCACAGATATATTTATCATCGGAACTTCCAATGGTTGGGAAGAAAAACCTGATTACAGATTAACGAGAATCAATCAGCACGGAGACTGGGAAATTACTCTTCCGCTAAATGCCCTGAATCACATGGATCTTTATAAGCTATCGATCCACTGGGAAGGAGGAAAGGGCGAAAGGATCCCCTCATATGCCAGGCGAGTTGTCCAGGATAACAGAACAAAGATTTTTTCCGCACAGGTCTGGAGCCCTGATGAACACTATAAATGGAAGATTGAGAATTTCAGCCATGAGAAGACCACAGCCGTAATTTATGAAGCTCATATCGGGATGGCAACACAGGAGGAAAGAACAGGGACATATCATGAGTTCGCCGAGAAAATTATTCCCATTATAGCCAGGGCGGGATACAATACTATCCAGCTGATGGCTATACAGGAACATCCATTCTATGGATCATTCGGATATCATGTTGCCAATTTCTTTGCTGCTTCATCCCGTTTCGGAACACCAGAGGAATTAAAAGAACTTATTGACAGGGCCCATATGGCTGGGCTCCGTGTCATAATGGACCTTGTACATTCTCATTCAGTAAAGAACACAAACGAGGGGCTTGGTCTCTTTGACGGATCTCCCGGTCAGTATTTCCATAACAACCAGCGGAGAAATCATATTGCATGGGATTCTTTGTGCTTTGACTATGGAAAGGATAACATAATCCACTTTTTGCTTTCAAATTGCCGTTACTGGCTTGAAGAGTATAAATTTGACGGATTTCGCTTTGATGGAATAACAAGCATGATCTATTATGACCATGGCCTTGGAAAGAATTTTACCGCTTATGATGAGTATTTTGATGGTGGACAGGATGTTGATGCCCTGGTCTACCTGTATCTTGCCAACAAAATGATCCATGAATTCAAACCCGGTGCGCTTACCGTAGCAGAGGAAATGAGTGGAATGCCCGGACTTGCTGCCGCTACAAGCAGAAAAGGATACGGATTTGACTACAGGCTTTCCATGGGGGTCCCCGATTTCTGGATTAAGCTTGTTAAGGATACACCCGATGAAAAGTGGGATATGGGAAACCTTATGCATGAACTTACACAACACCGTCCGGAGGAAAAAATAATATCATATTGTGAATCGCATGATCAGGCTCTTGTTGGTGATAAAACACTAATCTTCAGGATGATTGATGCAGAGATGTATACAGGGATGACAAAATCGCACCATAGCTTTACCATTGACCGTGGCATAGCCCTGCATAAAATGATACGTCTTATTACATTCAGTACATCAGCGGGCGGATATCTTAATTTCATGGGAAATGAGTTTGGCCATCCGGAATGGATTGATTTCCCCCGAGAGGGAAATAACTGGAGCTATAAATATGCCAGGAGGCAATGGGATCTTCTTGAAAATAAAGATCTTAAATACTATTATCTTGCCAATTTCGACAAAGAGATGGTGAATCTCCATAACAATTTTAATATACTCGATATCCCATATATTGGCAGGATATATGAGAATAATCACGATAAGGTTATTGCTTATTCCAGGGGTGACCTGCTGTTTGTTTTTAACTTCAATCCCACAATATCTTTCACAGATTACGGTATTCCTGTTAAAGGCAAGTTTAAGATCATGCTTGATTCTGATGATCCGGTATTTGGCGGGTTTGACCGTATAGACAGAACAGCTATATATACTTCTTTTAAAAAAGCCGAAAGGCCGACACTCAATGTACCTTTCTACCTGTATCTTTATCTGCCTTCCCGGACAGCGCTTGTCTTTAAGAAAGAACCTATAAGGAGAGCTACTGATATTTAGTCAATCCACCTGAGCAGGTAGAAATCCTGCTTGTGGGGTAGATCTTTATGTTTAGGATAAATGCGTATGCCATAGAAGAATGTACCCGCCTTTTCAGGGACAAGACTTGCCCTGTAAAAGCATTTACCGTTCTTGCAGCTTATCATTTCAAAATCCTGGCTGGCAACAAATTCATGTTCGCCCTGTTTGGTCATGTGGGTAATTATAAATTCCACCCCAACATTTTCTTTAGGTATCTTCTTGACATTGAGTGCAATCTCAGCTTTGTAGTCATGGCCTGAGTGATATACATTTTCCTCCGGCTTTTCAAAGCTATAATTCAGAACCTCAATATTATCCCATTCATCAATCATTGTTTTCTTCCACGCTGCAAGTTCTTTTGCCTTTTCAAAATTATTTTCCGTGAGGTATTTGCTTCGTGTGAACAATTTGGAATAATATTTATCATGGTAATCATCCAGTTGTCTCTTCATAGTGAATTCGGGGGCAATTTTCACCATTGTATTTTTAATATGGCTTATCCACTCAACTGGAACTCCATTGTCGTCAAATGAGTAATATGCCGGAACTATTTCATATTCAAGCATATTATAGATTGTCTCAGCATCAATATCATCCTGAAGGTCCTGGTTGTCAAAGGTTCTCTTTTTGGGAAGTGCCCAGCCTGCAAATGCCCTGTAGCCTTCAACCCACCATCCGTCGAGAACGCTGAAATGGATTGTCCCGTTCATCACTCCCTTTTAACCGCTTGTTCCCGAAGCCTCTAAAGGTCTCGTCGGTGTATTCAGCCATATATCGACACCCCTGACAAGAAATTTTGCCATCTCAATATCATAGTTTTCAAGGAATATAACCTTTCCTGCAAACTGGGGCATCTGGGATACTTCAAATATCCTTTTAATAAGATCCTTACCCCCGCCGTCATGCGGATGGGCTTTACCTGCATATATAAACTGAACCGGTTTATCCGGATTATTCACAATACGGTCAAGTCTGTCGAGATCTCTGAACAGGAGAGATGCTCTTTTATATGTTGCAAAACGTCTTGCAAAACCTATTGTCAGTGCTTTCTCATCAAGATGACTGCTGATATTTAGCAAAGTACGGGGACTCACATGTTTTTCCATCATGTTTGTCTGAAGCCGTTTGCGGATGTTTGAGAATAGATTCTTCTTAAGACCTTTTTTGATCTCATAAATTCTTTTATCGTCGATAGTATAAATCTTTTCCCAGAGAGATCTGTCGGTCTGGTCAAAATTTATACTTCCTGTAAGCTCCTTATACACCTCTTTCCATTCCGATGCTGTCCATGTAGGATGGTGAACTCCATTGGTCACATATCCTATAAAAAGCTCTTCCCTCAGGTAGCCTGGCCACAACTTATTGAACATTCCCTGGCTCACCTCTCCGTGAAGCTTACTTACGCCGTTAACCTCCTGCGACATCCGTGTTGCCAGGTAGCTCATATTGAATTTTCTGTCGGTATCGTCTTCGCATCTGCCGAGAGCCATCAGCTCTTCCCAGGAGATATTCAACCTACTGTGGTAATGAGATATATATTTTCTGAGCAGGTCTTCGTCAAAGGCATCATGACCGGCGGGAACAGGTGTGTGAGTAGTAAAGAGTGTGGAGGTTCTTACAGCTTCAATGGCCTCTTTGAATGTAAGATGATGCTCCTCGATCATCGTCCTGAGCCTTTCAAAGCTTACAAAAGCTGAATGGCCTTCATTGCTGTGAAATACATCAGGTTTTATTCCCATGGCAACCAGGGCTCTCATCCCTCCTATTCCAAGAATAAGTTCCTGCCGCAGCCTGTTCTCATTATCACCTCCATACAGATGATGCGTAACGGTCCTGTCTTCGGGTGTGTTTTCTTCATTATCGGTGTCGAGAAGTATAAGCCGGACTTTGCCGACCATTGCTTCCCATACACGCATTTTTACTGTTCGCCCGGGCCATACCATGCTCACATACAGGTTATTCCCATCCTCGTCTTTTACCAGATTGATAGGAAGCCTTGAAAATTCTTCTGCTTCATATACTGCAAGCTGCTCTCCTTTAGGTCCCAGTTTCTGCTTAAAATAACCGAACCTGTACAATAATCCTATTCCTATAATATTGATATTAGAATCGCTTGCTTCCTTGAGATAATCACCTGCAAGAAGACCAAGTCCTCCGGAATATATTTTCAGGCAGGGATGTATTCCAAATTCCATGCTGAAATAGGCTATACACGGTTTTTCAGGATCTCGCGGGCGGTTCATGTATTCCTTGAATTCCTTATCCACCTTATCGAGGTCAGTTACAAACTCTTCATCATCCTCAAGAACCAGAAGTCTTTTATAATCAATCTTCTCGAGAAGAAGCTTCGGATTATGCTTTACATCTTCCCATAGGGATGGATCCATTCTTTTAAATAACTGTTCGGCATCACTGTTCCATGACCACCATAGATTATTTGCCA
>CAZKWD010000012.1:0-14695 GCA_964556175.1 uncultured Rikenellaceae bacterium | reverse complement strand
CTGCTCTTTGTTGAATGAGGATGACTGGGTTATTGATATGGCAGAATCATATCAGGGCAAAGCATGGAAAATGATGGCCGAAGAATCAGAACATATCGATGCTTTTGTTACTCCGAGCAGATATTCAAAAGAACAATTTATAAGTGAAACAGGTATTAAGGGTGATAATATCCACATTGTACCTCTGGGTTTTGATCCACCTGATTATGAAAAACCAGGTGAACAGTCACGACCGCCGGCAATAGGATATTTTTGTCGTGTAAGTGAACATAACGGATTTGATAAGCTTGTTGATGCTTTCATTGACATAAAGACAAGAAATATTATTCCGGGTCTTACATTTCATGTTTGCGGAGGTTATACGGGGGATGATAAACTGTTTATTTTGAAACAAATCAAGAAAATCAGGGAACATGAATTTCAAAAAAGCATAAAAATATGTAACGAGTTCAGTGGAGATAAAAAAGCACAGTTCTTTGAAAATGTTGATGTAATAAGTGTACCCGTCCGTAAGCTTGACGGATACGGATTATATATACTTGAAGCTAACGGAGCAGGCGTACCTGTAGTACAGCCTGCCACAGGAGCATTTCCGGAGATATTGGAAATAACCGGAGGAGGCATCACCTATTCGCCGGACACTGTCTCCGAATTATCAAAATCGCTGGTGAAAGTTCTTACTGACCACGATCTGAGAAAGAAACTGGGTGAAACAGGAAGTGTCAAGGTAAGATCTGAGCTTTCTCTGGACAAAATGTCGGAAGGTTTATCGGAAGTATATAATAAAATGATCAAAAAGAATTGAAATATTATGCTCAGACTGGAAAGTATAACTAAATCATTTATCAGGAGAGGACTGGTACTGGACAATCTGGATCTTATTGTAAATGAAGGTGATTCGATTGCAGTAACAGGACCTTCTGGTTCGGGCAAGACCACATTGATGAATATAATCGGGCTTCTTGACAGGCCTGATTCCGGAGAAGTACTGTTCGGTGACAGATCTGTTCTTGGTTTCAATCCGGATGAATCAGCATTATACCGGAATAAGAATATAGGTTTTGTTTTTCAGGACCATCTTCTGCTTCCGCATCTTACTGTAAGAGAGAACATTTACTTGCCTCTATTTGCCCATGATATATCAATAGAAGAGTATGACGAGAAGAGAGAGCATGGGGTTCAATTGATGGAAAAAACCGGTATCACTGACCTGGCTGATAAACACCCGTTCCAGATATCGGGCGGCGAAGCACAACGTGTAACTCTGGTGAGGTCCCTGATAAACAAACCTTCCCTCCTGCTTGCCGATGAACCAACAGGATCGCTGGATTCGAAAAATGCCGGGTTGCTTGGGGATCTCCTCGTCCGGCTTAATAAAGAAACCGGGACGGCACTCATTGTTGCAACTCATTCGGTTGACCTTGCTGCCAAGATGCGGCTGCACCTGAAACTGAAGGAAGGTAAGCTTAATCCATAATCCGGAAAATCGAGATAATGATGAATTTCCTCCAAAAATCAATCAGGCGGTCAATTATTTTCTACAGCAGGGATGCTGTTAACCAGGTCATCATTATTGTATTGTTATCAGCAATAATTACCGGATCTCTTTTTACCGGTCATTCCGTACGGGCCAGCCTGCTGAAAAGTTCATCAGAAAAACTTGGAAATGCCGGAATATTAATCAGCTCAGGTCTGCGCTATTTCAATGGTTCACTTGCAGAAAGAATTTCGGCAGAGACAGGGGAAAAAACAATTGCCATACTTGAAACAGACGGTTATTGCCAGAATTTTAAAACAGGTGCAACAGCCTTAAATACAAAGATATACGGTATCACAGACAGCTTTTGGCCATTCCAGGGTATCGATTCGGTGAGTATTAAGCCGGGTACAGTGGCAGTGAACAATAAACTGGCCCGCCACCTGGGAATAAGCGAGGGCGATGAGATAATAATAAGGTTCAGAAACCTTGACCCCATTCCCGCCAATGCACCTTTTGCGCCTTCGAAGGAAGAAAATCTCTCAAAAGTATTAAAGGTGGGAGATGTGCTCGATTCACAACAATCAGGAAATTTTTCAATGGGTATCAGCCAGTTAGATCCTATGAACATCTTCATAAATATGGCTGACCTCAGTGCGGGTAAGAATGATAAATCAAGGGCAAACAGGCTTCTTATACATAACGACAGTGAACTTCCTGTAAATTACTATTATGAGGCTTTGAAGAAGCATATTACTCCTTCAGATATCGGGCTCACTGTAAGACGATCTCAGAAGACAGGTGAACCGGAACTGATTTCCGACAGGATCTTTATCGACAGTGCAATTGTATCAGATATAGTCTCATTGTTACCTTCTGCAAGCCCTGTAATTACATACCTGGGCAATGATTTCGGTGTTAATGGCAATTCCACACCCTATTCTTTTATATCGGCCTTCGGGGACGATATCGGTGAAAACGAAATAAAGATCACAAGGTGGCTGGCTGATGATCTTGATGCAAATAAAGGCGACACACTGTTGCTCACGTGGTATGATCCGGCATACAGTACTAATATACTTGAAGAAAAAAGCGAAAGCTTCATCATAAGCCAGATAGTGCCTGATGGCCACCTCTATTCCGATCCTTCACTAATGCCCGATTTCCCGGGTATTTCAGCAAGCACGACCTGTTCAGGCTGGGATGCCGGGATACCAATACTAATGGAAAAAATAAGGGAAAAGGATGAGGAGTACTGGAACAAATACAGAGGAACACCAAAGGCATTTTTAAGCTATAAGACAGGCAAGAGGTTATGGGGTAATAACTTTGGTCCGGCCACTGCACTCAGATTCCCCGTAACGCTTGAAACATACAGTATTACAGACATATTAACAGGTTCACTCGATCCTCATACGACAGGATTTGTTATTTCGGATGCACAGAAAAACAGCAACACGGCTGCAGGGGAGAGTGTTGATTTCAGCACTTTGTTCCTGAGCCTTGCTTTTTTTATTATTGTATCGTGCATAATCCTGTTATCCCTTGCACTATCAATGTTCTTCGACACAAGGAAAGAACAGTTAAGAACCTATTTTGCTCTTGGATTTAAAAACAGTTATATCAGGAGATTGCTCTTATCGGAAACAATGGTCATATCCGTTGCCGGTACTGTCCCCGGGATTTTTCTGGGATATCTTCTTAATATTGTGACTATTAAAGCGTTAAATTCTGTATGGAGCGGAGCAGTACAAACAAGCACCCTTTCAGCTCATTTCAGCATTGTCCCGCTTATAATAGGTTTTTTAGCAGCAGAAGCAATAACTTCTCTCCTTCTCTTAATAAAAACAAATAGATTCCTGGAAAGTCTCAGAAGCAAGGAAACCGGAGAATTGAAGCGGCATCAGCCAAAAAATAACATGGTTCTTTTACTCATAAGCCTCTTCATCACTCTTATTTTAATCAGTCTGTCATTAATGATTGAGGGCGGGTCAGTAGCACTTTCTTTTGCAGGCGGCACACTTTTATTCATTACACTTGTGCTGTTACTCAGGCAGTATTGTGTTAGAAAAAAGAAGAGTAAAGAAAGAATAACCGGTGTAAAAGGCAATTTATCGAAACAGTTTTATTCCTTTCATCCCTCACACATGGTTACTCCCGTTATTTTCATAGCAGCAGGAATATTTGCTGTTATGATCACTGGAGCCAACAAAAAGGTTGTGGGTGATAAGATGCTGTTGCCCCCAGGGGGTACCGGAGGATATTTACTTTGGGCAGAATCTGCCGTTCCGGTGGAGGAGAACCTGAATGGCGACGGAAGAAAAGAATTCGGGCTCGATGAAGATGATTTAAAGGATCTTGTGTTTGTACAGGCAAGAAGGTTGCCCGGTGATGATGCCAGCTGCCTTAATTTAAACCACATAACAGCTCCGGCAATTCTGGGAATTGATCCTTCTGCTTTTATAACCCGGGGTTCATTTTCTTTTGCTACAAGAATAAAAGAGCCGGGAGTTAACAATCCATGGAGCCTCCTGGAGGATGCTCCCGGAGATAATGTCATTTATGGCATTGCTGATCAGACTGTTTTACAGTGGGGATTGAAGATAAAAACCGGTGATACACTGGTTTTCAATGCAGAAAACGGTCAGCCCTTGAAAATAGTAATATGTGCGGGTCTTAAATCTTCCCTGTTCCAGGGTTACCTGATCATAGGCAGCGCCTATTTTGAAAAATATTATCCTTCAGTTCCCGGAAGCTCTGTATTTCTTATTGACGGTGATCCTGCCTCTTCTGATTACTATCGCGAGGTTTTAAGTCAACGGCTCTCGGGCCATGGCCTTTCCGTAGAAAAATCCGGGGAAAAGCTTGCATCTTTTCAGGAGGTTACAAATACATATCTCGATGTATTTGTGGTACTTGGAGTGTTTGGAATGGTACTGGGTGCAGCGGGATTAGGATTCATACTTATCCTGAACTTTAACCAGCGTAAACGGGAATTTGCCCTGATGATGGCAACAGGTTATAATATCAGACGGATAAGAGGTCTTTTATTAAAGGATCAGCTCATAATGCTTTCCTGGGGTATTTTTACCGGAACATTTTCAGGACTTCTGGCCACTCTGCCATCTCTCAGGAGCGGATCAGAAATACCATGGAGCTATATTCCCATTATGATAGCTGTTGTGTCTGTAGCTGGTTTATCTGCCCTGCTCCTGTCGCTTAGAAGAGTCAGAAGCAGTTCGCTGATACTCCTCCTGAGGAAAGAATAATTTCGCTATTCTTTTACTCATAGATATTAAAATTTGAATTTATAATTCAATGAAATTATATGATCATCGCGGAGATCAGGATGATAATCACGCTGGAAAAGATACTCCACTTCGACAGCATGTTTTTTTGAAATTTTATATTCAACACCGGCCGAAAATCGTTTCTTGTCAATAACAAAATCAGATTCCTTGAAAACCGGAAAGAATATCTCAGCTTCTAAAAACGGGTTCAGCGGAAATGAAGGAGTTTTGTATGTTGATTTTATTTTGAATCTGAAATGAGAATCCGGGATCTTATCCTCTTCATCCTCAAAATAGGTTTTGTAACGCTCCTGGTATCTTATCCTTCCCGAAATTTCCATATCCCATATGTCAATATCACTTTTCAATCCCACGAACCATTTATGCCGTAAATAGTAAGCATCATCATCTTCGATATTTTCGGTTATCCTGTACGAGGCAGCAGCAGAAAGGAATTTGGTGAATTTATATGCTATCTCTCCCTCAATAAAGCCCTCCTCTATTTTAGAGGCGTTTTCGAATGTCCGGACAGTCGTAAGAAGTTCAACTTCAAGCTTTTTGGTGAACTCATGTTCAACAGAGATGTTGTACCATATACCGAAATCTTTATCCTGTGAATAGATAACGGCTGTGAGAAAAGAAAATAATGATACAACAACTGCCCTTCTAATCGTCGTCATCATCGGTAGTATTACTGATGCCGTTTATATTATTCAGGTTTTTCTCATGATCTGATACATAATAATAGATCTTAAGTTCGCAGGTATCTCTCAGGAAATCGATTTTACCTACTTCTATACGGTTTATTTTATCTATCCCGGTTCTTTCCCTCAGATCATCGATCAGCGCTTCCCTGTTTTCCGGTTTGATCAGGTTTATCTTTTCATAAATCACAATTTTAGATGACTCATGCTTCAGGAGCCAGAGTTTCTCAAGTCCGTAGGTAATGAATATTATTACCAGGTTTGTGAAGAGAAGATCGGCAAGGCTTGTTGTTGTGCTTGTAAGGGCATTAATCACAGATATTCCGATAACAAGGAAGAGATATGTCATCTCCTTTATCGGTATTGCATCTGTCCGGTAGCGTATTATGCCGAAGATTGCAAACAGGCCAAGTGCAAATCCTATCTGCAGCTTAACGCTTTCCAGGAGAAAGCAGAGCAGGAAAACTACACTGGCAATAAGAATATAGGTAAACAGGTAATCCTTCCTTTTTACAGTTGAATAGTAGAGCCATCTGACCAGAATGACAATGACTGCTGTGTTAAGCGAAAACCTGAGTACCAGTTCCAGAAAATCCGGAAGATTAATTAAATCAATACCCACGATATTAACGTCAGGTATCAGAAGAGTTGTTAAATTCATTTTCAATCTTGTTTATCAGTAAGAATTTTGGTTTAAGCATATTTTTACGCGGTATATCGTGCATTATTGCGGTACCGAAACAATATTTGCTGAATCCTGTGGAATGTATCAGACAATCTTTGAGTATTGCTCTCACAGGAGATTCGTTATTAAAGCGTTCCCTCTTATGCTCAACAATGGCAACCGACGGAAAACTTACACTGTTTCCTTCAAGATCAAGATAGGAAAGATCCTGATCAATTGTTATCCGTTCATTTATTACCGTGCCGACCAGTGTTATCCTTTTAAAGCTGCTTATCAGCACAGGTTTCAGCATTAAACTGTTCTGGGGTAAATACTCGTTTACAAATTCACCTGCAGTTTCATCAAATTCGTTTCCGGGAGCCGGATTATGTTCAATACGCCATTTGATGGTTCTGTTCTTGTTGGTCCTTTGTTTAACCTCAAGGTAAGTTATACCAGTTGTTTCGTATTTTCTGTACCGGACCTTATTTCTGCCAAGCTTTCCTGTAACATGTTGATTAAAGAACAGGAAATCATCTGTATCAAGATAGGTGGTATAGTATGAAAATATCCTGTTGTCATTAATTTCAAGCGCCCTGTATTCGCCATCCATGCGTGTTAGCAATTCAGGTACTTTCCTTAATGACATGAGATATTTAGTGTCAACCCGGTTCATCAACCTGGTGTTCCCTACCTCATCCAGTCTTACGGGCCTGAAGGTGTTAAGTACTTCTTTAATCTCGTCAATTACCATTATAATTTATACAGCCTGATGATTGCCGTAACAATTTATTAACAGAAAATCCCATCAAATCTTGTGCAATATTGCTCTGTTTCAAAAAGAAATTGATAAAGTGAATGGATCTTTATGCAAAATAAAACTTCCCGCAAAACTAATTAAAATATCAACACCGGTTCAATCCGAGATTCAGTATTGGTTTTCTTTCAGGATCGAGTACTTTCAGAAGTACGAGGGCGGCCCCAAGGGCTGTTGCATTTGAAATTTCAGAAGTGTAGACACTCTTTATGGGAAATGCCTCGGAGATAAGAATCCGGAATAGAATATTACCGGAAAACCCTCCGGTAATATAAATATTTTCGATATCATCATCAGCCGGCAGCACCAGGTCAATAGCTTCTACTGCGAGTCCCGAGAGTTCTATCATGAGTTGGTGATATGCCTCTTCAAATGTTGTGAAAGTATAAAAATCACATTTGGTTTTAAGTTCCCTGGAATATGGCAGATCTTCGAAAAAGAATCTGTTCCTGCCCCATTTTTGCCTGCAGCTTTCAATCAGCTGCCTGTCGGGCTTTATTTTTTTATAATATCCGGCATCTATCTTAAAATGAGTATTTAACTGATTTACAGCAGTCTCATGTAAATGGCCCAGGAAGAGCCTCGATGATTTTACCGGCTGGCGTGAAATACTTAAATAACAAAGGCAATCGCGGTCGAGTTGCCCGGTTGTTAATAATTCTGCATTAAAAGGATTCATGTTTATGCACCAGGTTCCTGTTGAAATAAGGAGGAATTTGCCTTTACTGCCTGAAAAGTATGGTGCAAGCGAGGAAGAACTGTCGTGGATACCAATGCCAACCTTAACATTTTTCCCCTCTATGGTGATATCATCTGTTGTGCTTATGTCGACGGGCTCAGGAAGTTTTAATCCCTCGGCGGTTGTCCATGGATGATAACTCATATTATCAAAATCCCATAATGCAGTATGGCAGCCTATGGAGGTATGCTCGGAATATAATTTCCGGGTGAGCAGATATGAAAGATATTGCGGAAAATGAAGAATATGCCTGATCCTGGAAAACATTTCAGGCTTCTCGTATTTGAGCCAGAGTGCCTGCATACCGGAGTTGAGCATTCCAAGTGCCGGAGATGCTGTTCTCCTGCAGAACTCATCCTGACCGCCATATTTTTTATATATTCGTTCAGGTATTCTCTCATCAAGAGGCTTCAGGTAGTTATATAATGGAGTAACCCTCCTCCCCAATTTATCGAGGCTGGTTATTGTTGCTCCATAAGTTGCAAAGTTGATTGCAGTAACATCATATTTATCCGATATGGCCAGCTGGCTTACCGATTCCCTTATCCATTTCTCCAGAAGTTCAATATCTTCAGAGGCAAACCCGTCATCATCCTTTATTTCGGAAAATCTTTGCTCCGTTTCTGAAACCAGCTTCAGATCATAATTGAAAAGGATTATCTTTTTGTTGGTTTTCCCTATATCGAATACTGCAATAACTTCTTCTTTCATAGTTTTATCCGCCCCCTGCCCCCTTAAGGGGGTTTCTGATTAATAAATTGAATTAACGTTTACTGAGAACCTCCTTCTCGTATTTTATTATTTCATTGATATAATCCTGGCCAACGGGAACTTGATTCTTCAGGCAGTAATAATCCCAGACAGCACCGAAAGGCTTTGATTTCATCAATTCCATCATTGATAATCGCTCAAAGTTTTTATCCTGTTCTTCAAATTTGCGCAAGGTCTCAAAAGGTTCCAGCAAAGCAAACAGGAAAGCCATCTGTGCAGCCCTGGTCCCTATTACATAAGCGCCTATCCTGTTCAGGCTTGCATCGAAAAAATCGAGACCTATATTCACCCTTCCAAGAGCTTTAGCACGGACTATTTCCTGGGCAATGAGTAAAAGATCATCGTTGAAAGCAACAACATGGTCACTATCCCACCGGACACCCCTGGTAAGATGAAGCAGTAATTCATCGATATAAAGAAGTATTGAAGATATCTTGTCTCCTACCTGCTCTGTCGGATGAAAATGGCCATTATCGAGAGTGATCATAGTATTGTTTTTTATCGCATACCCAAGATAGAAATCATGTGATCCTACGACCATTGACTCTGAGCCGATCCCGAACAGTTTACTTTCAATTGAATCCTTTAGATATTTTTTTGGGTATTTTACGGAGAATATTTCATCAAGTGATTTTTTCAGAAGCTTCCGGAGTGTATATCTGTCAACCGGAGTGTCTTTTGAACCATCGGGGATCCATATATTATGCACAGCAGGTGTTCCAAGCTGCTTGCCCATCTCAGCTGCAATCATCCGGCATCTTTTTGTATGTTCAATCCAGAATCTCCTTATTTTCGGATTCTTGCTTGAGAGTGTAAACCCGTCATCTGCAAGCGGATGTGAGAAGCAGGTACAGTTAAAATCAAGACCTATTTTGCGTTTTCGTGCCCAGTTGATCCATCCCTGGAAATGTTTCACTTCAATCTGATCGCGATCCACCGGTTTTCCACCGAACTCACCATAGATTGCATGAAGGTTCAGCCTTTGTTTTCCCGGCAGCAGCGACATGACCTTATCAAGATCATCCCTCATCTGCTTTATTGTCTTTGCTTTTCCCGGGAAGTTACCCGTTGCCTGAATTCCTCCGCCTCCCAGCTCGGCACCCTCCTTCTCAAAACCGCCGACATCATCTGTCTGCCAGCAATGAAGGCTTATTACTATATTTTCCATCTCCTGCAGGACTTGCCTGGTGTCAATTCCCAACTCTGCATATTGCTGTTTAGCAAGCTGATAGGTTTTTAATATAACATCTTTTTCCATACTTTATGTTGTTTAAATTAAATACGGTTTTTATTCCATGTAAAATAGCTGCTCCAGCGGAACCGTTACCGGAGAATTATCCGGGTTGGTATCCATTATATCTGCCATATATTTCCACCATTTCTGTACTATTTCTGTTGAGCCGAGATCCTGGGAGGAGCTTTCACCCGACTGTTCCTGGTAGGCAAAAAGTGTATTTGTCTCCTCGTCGAAGAAGATAGAGTAATTGCCAATACCCTCATTTTTTAACAATGTGACCAGTTCAGGCCATATCTCACCATGTCTTTTCCGGTACTCCTCCTTAAAGCCCGGAAATAATTTCATTTTGAAACCAAACCGCCTTGTCATATATGTCAGTTTAACCCAGTTTAACAACAAACGTTGACAGAATAAGTACAATAATTCCAATAATCAGGACGATTATAGTTTTTCTTCCAACTCCCTTCCATTCTTTTAATATTATTCCCCATATATTACTTAATGCAATGTTTAGTGCCATCAGTATGCTCCAGCCGAAAACTGCCATACCGGCCGGAAGTTTACTTGATCCCATTCCGAAGAAATGGAACTGAAGGAACCATAACAATCCTGCCAGAAATGTGAAAAACAGATTGTTGAGCAAAAGGCTGCCGGAAACTGTATAGTAGTCCTTATAAGTTTTATTCCGGATATTTAAGAATCCGCAATAGAACAGGTTGGTAAGGAATCCTCCAAGGAGAATAAAAATAAGCGAAGGGTTTTTCTGGAATAAAGGATTTGTTCCGTGTGCCAGCGCTATCTCTTCAATAGGCTTACCTGCCTCAAATCCGAAGTTGAAGCATGCGCTCATGATCCCTGCAAATATTGCTATGAGGATACCTTTCTTAAGTGCAAATTCCTTCACTGCGGCCTTCTTCTCCTCCTCGGTCATCTCCCTGCTTTTCAGTGATCCTGCATAGCCGATTATAATAATGCCTGCCACTGTTATTGCCACTCCAATGACAATGAGAATTCCTCCTGTTGTTGAGAACAGGTTCTGTCCTGCAATAACTGGAGGCAGTAATGTGCCAAAGGCAGCACAAAGACCCAGAGCAATGGACTGTCCAAGAGCCACACCAAGGTATCGCAGGCTGAGTCCGAATGTAAGTCCTCCGAAACCCCAGAGGATGCCAAAGAGTGATGCCATAAGCTTAGCAGAAACCGGCGATTCATTTATAATAGGTATAAGCTCTCCCCGGGGAATAAAAATGAGTGCAAAGAGCCATGGAATGATAAGCCAGGCAAAAACACCCTGACTCAACCAGTATGATTCCCACGCCCATTCCTTTACCTTTTTGAAAGGAACATAAAAACTTGCAGCACCAATGCTGCCTACTGCAATTAATAATATACCTATGATTGGCTCCATCTGTTATTACATGTCGGTTTTGCAATTTATAAACTTTAAGGCAGGATTTGCCGGTATATCTGTTTTTTTATTCGCACATTTTTAATAATCTTGAACTTTAATCCAAATATTCTGTATCATGAAAAAAATTCACCTGTCCATCATGCTGCTTTTTATTTCTGCAGCTATCTATTCACAGGATCTGACAGTAAGAGATCTGACTGTAGAATATAAAAAGAATCCAACAGGCATCGATACCCGGAAACCAAGATTCTCATGGAAGATCACCGGAGCAGGCACCGGCATAATGCAAACTGCATATTCTATAAGGGTAGCAACAGATCAGAAATTTCCAAAAAGTAAGATGATCTGGCAATCCGGTAAAAGAGGTTCTGACGAATCAGTTTTTATTGAATACAATGGTCCCGATTTAAAATCAGGGGAGAAATATTTCTGGCAGGTAAAGGTGTGGGACAATAAAAAGAGGCAATCGAAATGGAGCGAAACCGCATACTGGGAAACGGGATTACTTTCCCCTTCGGAGTGGAAAGCAAAATGGATCGAAATAGAGGGTGATACACTGCGTTATGCCCCGTCACCACATTTCCGTAAGGAGTTTTCAGTTACAAAACCTGTAGTAAAAGCAACAGCATATGTAACATCCCATGGCCTGTATGAACTTCATCTTAATGGCAAAAAGGTTGGCGATCAAGTACTTACGCCAGGGTGGACATCCTACGGTAAAAGGCTTCAGTACCAGGTATATGATGTTACTGATCAGGTTGCCAGAGGGAATAATGCTGTCGGGGCCGTACTCGGTGACGGCTGGTACAGGGGTACACTTGGATGGAGCAGCAACTGGGCAATATACGGCAAACGTCTCGGCCTCCTGATGCAGCTCAGGATAGTATATACTGATGGCAGTGAAGATCTTATAATCACTGATGAAACATGGAAATGCAACAATGATGGTGCCATAAGGATGAGCGACATTTATAATGGTGAAGAATATGATGCAGGCAAAAAACTGACCGGCTGGAATAAACCCGATTATAATGACCAATCCTGGGAAAAAGTGAGGACAGGGAATTATACCAATAACCTGATTGCCTCTGAAAGCGTTCCTGTCAGGAAGATAGAAGAGATCAAACCTGTTAAGATCTTTACAACACCTAATGGAAGCCTCGTGGCAGATATGGGACAAAATATGGTTGGATGGATAAGGCTAAAAGTTTCAGGACCAAAAGGTACTGTCATCAAAGTGCGTCATGCAGAGGTCCTGGACAAGTATGGTGAGTTTTATACGGAGAACCTGCGGTCCGCAAAGGCACAGTTTACCTATGCACTATCAGGTGCAGGTGAAGAGATATATGAACCCAGGTTCACTTTCTTTGGATTCCGGTTCATTGAAGTTACAGGCTTCCCCGGCACCCTTACGACTGATAATATAACAGGCATTGTTGTACATTCCGATATGGATCCGACAGGTACATTTGAATGTTCTTATCCACTGTTGAACCAGCTTCAGCATAACATAAAATGGGGTCAGAAAGGGAATTTTGTTGATGTGCCTACCGATTGTCCGCAGAGAGATGAACGCCTCGGATGGACAGGAGATGCCCAGGCATTCAGCAGAACCGCCGCATTTAATTATAATGTTGCACCCTTTTTCACCAAATGGCTCAAGGATGTTGCCCTTGATCAGAAACCTGGCGGTGAGGTTCCTGATGTGATACCCGACGTACTTAACAGGCAGGATGCAAAAACAGCCCGGCCTTCAGCAGGATGGGGTGATGTGGCAACTATAGTCCCATGGACAATGTACAAGGTTTACGGCGACAGGCAGCTGCTTGAAGAACAGTATCCCAGTATGAAGGAATGGGTTGAATATATCAGGAATACAGCGGGCGACGATTATATCTGGAACGGAGGCAGTAAATATGGCGACTGGCTCTTTTATCACCCGCCGGTGAATAATCATTCAGAGCCTGACGGACATACTGACCATGATTTTATAGCAACAGCTTTTTATGCATATTCCACATCCATCCTTGCTGATGCAGCAAAGGAACTTGGTAAGACAGATGACGAAAAGTACTACAGGGAGCTCTTCAATAAGATCAAAACAGTCTTTATAAATGAATATGTGACACCTGCAGGTCGTGTCGGGACCAATTCACAGACCTCATATGTGCTTGCCCTTAAGTTTGATCTACTTCCTGAAAACCTCAGGGAGAAAGCAGCACAATTCCTTGTGGATGACATAAAAAGCCGCAGGGACCATCTTTCAACCGGTTTCCTGGGAACACCTTTTATCTGTCATGTGCTTACTCAAACCGGCCATCCTGATGTGGCCTATGATCTTCTTCTCCAGGAAACATACCCGTCATGGCTCTACCCTGTGAAAATGGGTGCCACTACGATTTGGGAACGGTGGGATGGTCAGAAGACCGACAGTACATTCCAGGATGCCGGAATGAATTCGTTCAACCATTATGCTTACGGCGCAATAGGCGACTGGATGTACACGGTGTCGGCAGGATTAGATGCAAAATCACCGGGGTATAAAAAGTTACTTATTAAGCCTTATATCTCAGATAAAATAACTTATGCAAAGGCCTCATTTGAAAGTCTTTACGGCACTGCGGCTTCGGGATGGGAAAGGAAGGACGGAAAAATAATTGTGAAAGTTGTTATTCCGGTAAATACAACTGCATTGATACTGCTTCCCGAAGAGGATCCTGCAAAAATATCTGAAAGCGGATCGGCAGTGGTGGCAAATAAAAAATTCCTGTCTGTAAGTAAGGAAAATGAAATGACGGCAATAACTGTCGGATCAGGTGAGTATATATTTGAGTTTGCTGAATAGATGGATTTTTTCAGAGATCATTATGGTGAGTTTGCTGCTCTCCTGACTACTTTCTTCTGGACAATAACTGCTCTTGCTTTCGAATCAGCCAGCAGGAAGTTAGGCTCTGTTGCGGTAAATCTACTGCGACTTATTTTAGGTTTCATTTTCCTGAGCATATTTACCCTTATATACAGGGGAATGATTTTACCGGTTGATGCAGGACCTGAAAACTGGTTATGGCTTTTACTTTCGGGATTAGTAGGTTTTGTATTCGGTGACTTGTTTCTTTTTAAATCATACACAATCATCGGATCCAGATTTGCCATGCTTATTATGACCCTGGTCCCTCCCATCACTGCATTTTTCGGGTGGCTGATAATGGATGAACATCTGAAACTCATTCATTTTCTAGGCATGACACTCACATTTTCGGGTATAGCTCTGGCTATTTTCAGCCGTAGGGCCAAAGGTGAAAAATTATCACTGAAACTTGCACCGCCAGGTATTTTATATGCATTGGGAGGCGCTGTAGGCCAGGCCCTTGGATTGGTTTTAAGCAGGAAGGGAGTGAAGGATTATGATCCTTTCGCTGCCAGTCAAATACGAATCATGGCCGGAATAGCAGGCTTTGCGGTACTTGTAACTGTTATGGGGAGGTGGAAAAACATCAGAACAGCTTTAACAAACAGGCAGGGAATGAAAGTACTCACCCTTGGATCTTTTTTCGGACCATTTCTCGGGGTGTCATTTTCATTGGT
>CAZKWD010000011.1:13236-15001 GCA_964556175.1 uncultured Rikenellaceae bacterium | reverse complement strand
ATCGGGACGGCTCCCGGTAAGCGGAGACTTGCTTCGCGGAAAAATCATATATTTGCATCATAGCAAAAGATCAGAATAATTAATCAATTATCAGATATTTTAGCCATGAAGATAGTTGAAGTCCTGACACCAGCTGATAAGAAGGAATTTCATGATTTCCCAAGGCAATTGTATAAAGATGACCCATACTGGGTATGCCCTCTTGATTCATTGATTGAAAATGTCTTTAATCCGGCAGGAAATAGCACCTTTGAACATGGTGAAGCAATAAGATGGATACTTGTGGACGATTCTGAAAAAACAATAGGACGTGTTGCAGCATTTATTAACCGGGTAAGATCCTCAGCCCAGCGGCAGCCGACTGGTGGAATGGGTTTCTTTGAAGTTGTTCAGGACAGGGAAGCTGCATTCATGCTTTTTGATACGGCAAAAGAGTGGCTTGCAGCACGCGGCATGGAAGCAATTGACGGTCCAATAAATTTTGGTGAAAATGATAGCTACTGGGGCCTTCTCGTGGAAGGATTCATGCAGCAGGGATTTGGAATGCCATATAATAAGAAGTATTACAGAGATTTCTTTGAATCTTATGGATTTCGTAATTATTTTGAGCAATATTCATATCACAGGATCGTAAGAGGGACTGATAAAAAGATTGAAAACTTTCCTGAACGTATCATGAAAATTGCTGAATGGCTTTCCAGGCGGCCAGGTTATTCTTTTCGCCATTTCGAGGTCCGCAACAGACAGAAATACTTCGCTGATATCTGTGAGATATACAATTCTACCTGGACCTACCTTAAGGAGGATTTTACCCCTCTCGAACCTGCTGTGCTTGAAGAATCGCTTGGTAAGGCAAAACCGGTACTTGATAAAGAACTGATATGGTTTGCATATTTCGACGACAAACCGATAGGTTTTTTTATACTTCTTCCCGATCTTAATCAGATACTGAAGCATTTGAACGGCAAATTGAACCTCTGGAATATTATTAAGTTTTTATACTATAAAATGACAAATGAAATTACCAGGGTAAGAGCTATTGCCGGAGGTGTAGCTCATTCCCACCAGAACACAGGTGTCGAATCGGCAATTTTTTACCAGCTGTATCAGGTATTTAAACGGAAAAAATGGCTTAAGGAAATGGAACTCTCCTGGGTGGGCGATTATAATCCGAAAATGCTGGCAATATATGAGGCGCTCGGAGCACAAAAGGCAAAAGTGCATGTTACATACCGATTTATGATAAATAAAGATCTGGAATTTAATAGATACATTAATGAAATTGCTGAAAAACAGGAAGTTAAGAATGCCTGAATATTGGCAAATATATTTGTGGTATAATAAAATAAGAATTCTGTTTGTAATTTAAATATTGTTCATTAATTTTGCAGTCCCTCAAAAGAGGCACTTTTTTAAAGAAAAATAAAGACAGCAATGAAACAGGGAATACATCCGGAGAATTACAGACTAGTGGTATTTCAGGATATGTCGAATGGTAACTCTTTTCTCAGCAAATCAACAGCTCCTGCAAAAGAAAATATAAAATGGGAAGATGGGAAAGAATATCCGCTTATCAAGCTTGAGATATCAAATACATCACATCCATTCTATACCGGAAAAATGAAGCTTGTTGATACAGCAGGAAGGGTTGATAAATTCATGAACCGTTATAAAAATCATGTCAGTAAAAAGAAAGAGAAGTAATAATAACAGGATAAGATAATAAAGGGGCTCATAAAGAAGCCCTTTTTTATTTTTATTCCGG
>CAZKWD010000011.1:9581-13136 GCA_964556175.1 uncultured Rikenellaceae bacterium | reverse complement strand
GTGGTACTGCCTATATCAATAGGACGGCCGCGGTCGATCCAGCTTATCAAGGAGGTGTACAGGAATGATAAGATTGTCGGGACTGTTGCACAGAAGGATCCCGATATGGAAAATCCCGGTTTCAATGACCTTCATACTATAGGCTCAATAGGGCAGATAGTAAAATTGCTCGAAATGCCTGATGGTTCAACCACGGCAATTATTCAGGGCCGCAGGAGAATGGTCCTGGATGAACTCATCTCATCTGATCCCTACTTCATTGCAAGGGTCAGAACTATCCCTGAAAAAAAGCCTGAACAGGCAAGCAAGGATTTTGATGCAATCGTCAGCTCACTGAAAGACCTCTCGCTGAAAATCATAAAAATTAATCCCAACATCAGCCCGGAAGCCTCATTTGCAATAAAGAACATTGAAAACAACACATACCTGATAAACTTTATCTGCTCCAATACTGATATAAAGGTTGTGGATAAGCAAAAGCTTCTGGAAATTAACAGTATACGTGACAGGGGATTCATGCTTCTCGAATTTCTTGTTCAGGAGATACAGTTACTGGAGCTGAAAAACGAACTTCAATCAAAGGTAAAAAGCGACCTCGACCAGCAGCAAAGAGAATTTCTGCTTCATCAACAGATGAAGACAATACAGAATGAACTGGGGGGCAATCCCCTTGAGAAAGAAATTGAGGAGTACAGAAAGAAGGCTGAAGCAAAAAAATGGACAGAAGAGACCAGGAAAATATTCGATAAGGAACTTGACAAGTTGCACAGGCTTAATCCTGCCGCTGCTGAATATTCTGTACAGGTAAATTATATTCAGACCCTTCTTGATCTCCCATGGGGAGAATATACCCAGGATAACCTTGATCTGGTAAATGCGAAGAATGTACTTGATGATGATCACTTCGGACTTGAGGAGGTCAAGGAAAGAATACTGGAACACCTTGCAGTACTTAAACTTAAAGGTGACCTGAAGTCCCCGATAATATGTCTATACGGTCCTCCCGGTGTCGGAAAAACATCTCTTGGCAAATCCGTTGCCAAGGCACTGAGCAGGAAATATGTCAGAATGTCGTTGGGAGGACTACATGATGAGGCAGAGATAAGAGGTCACCGTAAAACTTATATAGGCGCAATGCCGGGCCGGATAATACAAAACATAAAAAGAGCAGGATCCTCAAATCCGGTGTTTATTCTTGATGAGATCGACAAAGTGGGGCAGGATTTCAGAGGCGATCCCTCTTCTGCACTGCTTGAGGTCCTTGACCCTGAACAGAATACCACATTCTTTGATAATTTCCTTGAGATGGAGTACGATCTGTCAAAAGTACTGTTCATTGCAACAGGCAACACCCTGTCAACCGTAAACCCCGCACTCCGCGACAGGATGGAAACCATCGAAATAACTGGTTACCTGGTTGAGGAGAAGCTTGAAATAGCACGCCAGCACCTTCTGCCAAAACAGCTTGAAAATCATGGCGTTAAGCCGAATCAGCTGACTATCCCGGGCAATATTATGGAGAGGCTGATAGAGAAATATACGCGGGAATCAGGTGTAAGGGAACTCGATAAGCGTCTGGCGAAAATTATGAGGGTAACAGCAAAGAATATTGCATCAGGAGTAAAATACAATCCTGCTCTCTCAGAGAAGGTAATGATGGAAATACTTGGCTCACCGAAATATATACGTGATATTTATTCCGGAAATGACCAGGCAGGAGTTGTTACAGGGTTAGCCTGGACAGCATCGGGAGGAGAGATACTGTTTGTGGAAACAAGCATCAGCAGGGGAACAGGCAAATTGACTCTTACAGGTAATCTTGGTGAGGTGATGAAGGAATCTGCAATTATTGCCCTTGAATACCTGAAGGCCAACGCGGCATTGCTGGATCTGCCGGATAATTTCTCCGATAAATGGAATATTCATATCCATGTACCTGAAGGTGCTATTCCCAAGGACGGGCCATCAGCAGGAGTAACAATGGCAGCTTCAATAGCATCTGCTTTTACCCAGCGAAAAGTAAAGAAGTACCTTGCAATGACCGGTGAAATAACCCTGAGAGGTAAAATACTTCCTGTAGGAGGTATAAAAGAGAAGATCCTGGCTGCAAAACGGGCCAATATAAAGGAAATAATCCTGTCGGAAGAAAACAGAAAGGATGTTGAAGACATTAAAGAACTTTATATCAGGGGATTAAAATTTCATTATGTAGAATCAATAATGGGAGTACTTGATCTTTCCCTGTTAAAACAAAAGGTCAGGAATCCTAAAAAAATATCATTCGAATGAACAGAGTTGCAGTTTTCCCCGGCTCATTTGATCCATTTACTATAGGACATGAGGCTATTGTCAGGCGTGCCCTGATCCTCTTTGATGAGATTATCATAGCTATCGGCGCTAATGCACTGAAAAAAAGCTATTATTCACTTGAAACCAGAAAGTCGATGATATCGCAGGTATTTAAGGATGAACCCAGGATTATAGTTGACCATTATGAGGGGCTGACTGTTGATTATTGCATAAAGCATAAGGCAAAATATATACTCAGGGGTCTTCGTACAGCTGCTGACTTTGAATTTGAAAGGGCGATAGCCCAGGTTAACAAAGCCCTGGTGTCTGATGTTGAATCCGTCTTCCTGCTTACTGTCCCTGAGCATGCTGCAATAAATTCAACTATTGTACGTGATATTATCCGCAGCGGAGGCGATGCTTCCAGATTTGTGCCGGCATCAATCAATCTCAAGGATTATAAAGGGGAAGAGATCAAGGCTTAAAGATTAATGTATTTATCAAATCCATCAACGAGAGCCATGCTGTACTTTTTATTTTACTGATCTCCTTGGGACGGAGCCATTCTACTCTCGTAATACCCTCTTTTATCTGTGGTTCGGTAACCATTTCTCCGTCATATTCCATCAGGAACCAACTGGTTTTCTTAAGATATGAGATACCTTCCCAGCTGTAAGTATGGTAGCTTGGCTGCAGCGGTTTCACAATTTTATGACCCTTAATTCCACACTCTTCTTTTACTTCTCTCATAGCACATGCTTCAGGCTCTTCACCCTCTTCAATATGACCTTTCGGAAGATCCAGCTTACCCTTTTTTTCAATGAAAAGATATCTCCCCGACGTGTGTTTTACCAGTCCTCCGGCAGCACCTACCTCAGTGAAATAGATTCTGAAGATCCTCCAGATGTGTTTTATGTCGGGGCCATATATGTTTATTGAATGCATGTTTGTATCTGACTGAAAATCAGATATTAATTTATAAAGTTCATTGGTATCTCGGAAATTGTGGAATAAGCCGTATTTTTGTAAACGGTCAGGTTCCGGGCTTATCAGTATGAATCTGTTTTCGAAATGAACTTTATACATTTTTCTATGGAGAAGAGAACAAAAAAAATAGCCGAATATCTTTTACAAATTAAAGCAATTAAATTGCAACCGTCAAATCCTTTTACATGGGCTTCGGGATGGAAATCACCAATTTATTGTGACAACCGTAAAACACTGTCATTCCCGGAAGTGAGAACCTATATTCGTGATTCATTTGTG
>CAZKWD010000011.1:0-9481 GCA_964556175.1 uncultured Rikenellaceae bacterium | reverse complement strand
AGCCGGCCGGCTGAACTCAAATGCAGTGCAGAAGAGTTTTATTATTTTATTACAGATATAAGGAATTTCAGGCAATTTATTCCCGCTGACACTATCAGCGACCTGATAGTGGAACAGGATTCCTGCAGTTTTCAGGCAGGGATACTTGGCACAGTCAAAGTCAGGATCACCGAAAAGACTATGTTCAGTAAAATTGTATTCACAGGAGGTGCCGTACAGGTGGAGAATTTCTCACTTGTCATGGATATCAGGGAGTCATCAGGCAGATCAGCTGAGGTGAATGTTACAATGCTTGCGGAAATGAACCCGTTTCTGAAGATGATTGCCGCGGATCCGGTGAAGAAATTCCTTGAGAAACTTGTGGATGAAATGGAGAGGTTTGATGGTTGGAATGATACTAAAGAACAAAATCAATCTCCCTGAATGAAAACTCCCTGATTTTTCCGTTTTCTTCCTCTATAATGAGGAGTCCTGAAAACGATACATCAATTATTTTCCCTTTGAATTCTCTTTCTTCTGCCCTGTAATTGTGGAATTCATTGAACCTGTAAAAACGGTTGATATATTCACCACGAAGTTCATCCCTATTCCCGTAAAGAAGCTGTTTATACCTTCTGTCGAGGTCGGATAAAAGCTCTTTAAGACAGGTGTCTGTATCGTATTCTTTGCCCGTAAGAAGCTTCAGCGATACGGGATTAGGAATCTCAGGCGGGAATTTTTCCTGGTTTATGTTAAATCCTATTCCTGCAACCGAGTTCTCGATAGTATCCTCCATGAGTGAATTTTCTGTCAAAATGCCTGCAATTTTGTCATTTTTGACATAAATATCATTTGGCCATTTTATTTTACTGCCTTCATGGTGCCTGTCGATAAAATCACATAACCCGAGCGATATGGTCATTGAAAGAAGAAACTGTTCCACGGGGCTTACTGATGACGGGTAAAGTATTATGCTGAGCAGCAGGTTTTTACCATCTTCGCTTTCCCATCTGTTACCTGGCTGACCTTTGCCGGAAATCTGAAAATCAGTATAAATTACCGACCCTTCCGGCAGCTCGCTCTCTCTTAAAAGCTCTATTGCCACACTATTTGTTGATGACAGATTTTTATAAAAAAATAGATTGGATCCAATGATCATGAATTCAGGCAATTATCAATTCTATTATTTCTTTTCACTATAAAGTAGAGATGTCTGTTTCATAATGGCACTGAAATTGCAAAAAAGAACATCTATAACAAAAATACAGATAAAAGTTTGTAATTTTGCGGGTTGATGTCTATTTGATAATAATTGATGAAGAAAAGAAGAGAAGGAGCTGAAGTTCTATTAGATAGTGTAGCAAAAGGGATTTTTGAAAAAAAAGGACATGATGTTCTGAAGATAGATTTACAAAAACTGGAAAACAGAATAGCCGATTTTTTTGTTATATGTCACGGGTCTTCACCAGCACAAGTTGATTCGATTTGCGAATCGGTGGAAAATACCGCGAGAAAAGATGCCGGGGAGAAGCCATTGCATATTGAGGGGCTTGATAATTGTTACTGGGTGCTGCTTGATTACGGGAATGTGGTTGTCCACATTTTCCTTGAGGAATACAGGAATTTTTACAGCCTTGAATCACTCTGGGCAGATGCTCTGATAGAAGCAGTGGAAGATAAAATAAAGTAAGTAGAATTTTATGGCAGAAAACACAAATAAACCCACACAGGGCAAGGATGATAAAAATGTAAAACCTCGTTTTAATACGAACTGGATTTTTGCAATTCTTGCCATATCCATTATCCTTTTTGAGATCATTTTTAGTGGTAAATCAGCACAGAAAGCCACTACTCGCATGATAAGGGATATGATTGATCACCATGATATTGAAAAAATAGTTGTGGTTAACAGAGAGCAGGCTGAGATTTACCTCACGAATATTGCTCTTGAATCAGGCAGATATCCGGGCTCGGATAAAAAGGGAGGGGGAATAGGTCTGCAATCCCCCAAGCCTCATTTTGTACATACTATCGGGGATATAAGCAATTTTGAACCATCCTTTTTAGAGATACAGAAAGAGGCCGGATATAACGATGAGGAACTTATCTATCCTGAGTTTATTACCAGGAAAAATTATTTTGCGGATATACTCTCCTGGCTTCTTTTCCCGGCTTTGCTGATTATTGTCTGGTTGTTTTTTATGCGTCGTATGGCAGGCGGTGGAGCAGGAGGTGCAGGGGGGATATTCAGTGTTGGTAAATCGCGGGCCCAGATCTTCGACAAAGAATCAAATGTCAAGATCAACTTCCATGATGTGGCAGGTCTTGAGGAGGCCAAGACTGAAGTAATGGAGATAGTTGATTTCCTTAAGAATCCAAAGAAATATACACAGCTGGGAGGCAAGATACCCAAGGGAGCGTTGCTTATCGGTCCTCCCGGAACAGGAAAAACTCTACTGGCAAAAGCTGTTGCAGGAGAAGCTAATGTTCCCTTCTTTTCAATTTCAGGTTCCGATTTTGTCGAAATGTTTGTGGGTGTGGGCGCCTCAAGGGTCCGCGACCTGTTCAAACAGGCCAAGGAAAAGGCTCCCTGCATAGTATTTATTGATGAGATAGATGCGGTAGGCAGGGCCAGGAATAGAAATGTTAATTTTGGCTCTAATGACGAGCGTGAAAACACTCTTAATCAGCTCCTTACAGAAATGGACGGATTCGGAACAAACATTGGTGTAATTATACTGGCAGCAACAAACAGGGCTGACATCCTTGACAGGGCCCTGCTTCGTGCCGGCCGTTTTGACCGCCAGATACATGTCGAACTGCCCGATCTTACTGAAAGAGAGGCAATATTTAAAGTACACCTTCGTCCAATAAAGATCGCAAAGAATTTTGACGTACCTTTTCTGGCCAAACAGACTCCAGGCTTTTCGGGAGCTGATATAGCCAATGTGTGCAATGAATCGGCACTGATAGCTGCAAGGAAAAACAAAACTGTGGTCGAAAAACAGGATTTTCTTGATGCCATTGAAAGGATTATGGGTGGTCTCGAAAGGAAAAACAAGATAATATCGATGCAGGAGAAAAGGACAATTGCATACCATGAAGCAGGACATGCAACTGTGAGCTGGTTTCTGGAATATGCCAGTCCGCTTGTTAAGGTAACCATTATCCCACGGGGAAGAGCTCTTGGAGCTGCATGGTACCTTCCTGAGGAAAGGCAGATAACCACAAGCGAGCAACTGCTTGATGAAATGGCTTATGCTCTTGGAGGACGCGCTTCCGAGGAATTGGTTTTCGGAAAAATATCAACAGGAGCCCTCAGCGACCTGGAAAAGATCACCAAACAGGCCTATGCTATGGTGTCATTTTTCGGTATGAGCGACAAGGTTGGTAATGTGAGTTTTTATGATTCATCAGGACAGTCTGATTTTGGCTTTACAAAACCATACAGTGAAAAAACAGCTGAAGTTATTGATCAGGAGGTAAAAGAGATAATTGGAGAATCGTATCAGAGGGCCAAAGAGGTGTTGAAAAAGAATATGAAAGGGCTCAAAGAACTGGCCGAACTTCTGCTTGAGAAAGAGGTAATATTCAGTGAGGACCTTGAACGGATTTTTGGCAAAAGAAAAGGTGACCATACAAAGGAAATACAAGAGACCAGTATCACGAAAACCACTGAAAATAAAAAGAAAACAGAGGGAAAAAGATCTGAAAAAGAAAAAGTGAAGAATAAGAAAGATTCACCCTCTGTAAAGAGTAAACCCAAAGCATAAACTATTCTGACTTGAATAATTTTTTCAGACGTACTTTGACCGGTGCATGGATAGTGATATTCATACTGGGAGGCTTCTGGCTCCACCCTGTTTCCTTTTTCCTTACAGGTCTGATAATTCTGGCCGGAACACAGTATGAGTATTATCTCATGATACAAAACAACGGCGTAAAATCCCAGTTTATCCCCGGTATGGTAACAGGAGCAACCGCCTATATTATTTCAACTCTCATAGCCGCAGGAATAGTACCGTGGAAATTTCTTCTTGTCATTATACCGATGATTATTCTGATAATGGTGATTGAATTGTACAGGCGGGACGATAAACCCTTTGATTCGCTCGCACACACATTGTTCTCAATAATATATACGGCTCTTCCTTTTTCAATGTTCCCCTTTTCGGCATTTTCACATACCGGTCTTGATTCCTTACTGCCTCACGGTATTACGGCATTTTCTCCGGGAATTATAGTCGGATTCTTTATTCTTCTATGGACAAACGATTCAGGTGCCTATCTCGTTGGTATCTCAATTGGACGCCACCGGCTTATGAAAAGGATTTCACCAAAAAAATCGTGGGAAGGATTTTTCGGGGGACTGATCTTAGCAGCTGTTGTTGCCTGGCTGCTTTCCGGATGGCTTGGAGTGGTTGACAGGATGGCATGGATTATTATTTCTATTATAATTTCAATAGCAGGCACTTATGGAGACCTGGTTGAGTCGATGCTCAAAAGAAGCATAGGCGTGAAGGATTCAGGGAACATTATGCCGGGACATGGAGGATTTCTTGACCGTTTCGACTCTGCGGTCCTGTCTTTCCCTCTGGTATTTCTTTTTATTACACTTTTTGGATGATACATAAGACTTGATTAATTTTGTGCAAAATTTGGTAAATGAGTATTCACAAAGAAGGATATAAATTATTAATAGCAGGTTTTATAATACTCCTGATCATCAATTTACTGGCTGGGATCTTCATTGCTGACAAAACACTGGTAAAGTGGTTAGTTCTTATCTTTTCGTTGGCATTATATGTATTTATACTTTTTTTCTTCAGGTTACCTGTAAGAGATATTGAACCTGATTCGGGACTGGTTTATGCTCCGGCCGATGGAAAGGTGGTAGTGATTGAGGAAGCCGAGGAAAAGGAATACTTCAGGGATATGCGCCTGCAGGTTTCGATTTTTATGTCTCCTTTAAATATGCACAGCAACAGGTATCCTGTTTCGGGACATGTTAAATATATAAGATATCACCATGGAAAATACATAGTAGCATGGCATCCAAAATCTTCGGAATTGAATGAAAGGAGTTCTATTGTTATTGAGACCGCAGATGGAACTGAAATACTGATAAGGCAGATTGCAGGTGCAGTTGCAAGAAGAATTGTAACATATGCAAAGGAAAACCAGGAGGTGAGGCAAGGCGACGAGTTGGGATTTATAAAATTCGGATCGAGGGTTGATATATTTCTGCCCCTGGGAACAGAAATTGAGATACCCATACTTCAGCAGGTGAAAGCCAACAAAAGTATAATTGCCAGGATCTGAGATTATGAACGGATGAAAAGAAACGACGACAGAATAATAGATGTAACAGATGCTGTTAAATGGATCGGTATTCTTGATTATGATATCAAAACATTTGATATAGTAATGACGACAGAATATGGGACCACCTATAATTCATATTTTATAAATGCTGAAAAAAAAGCCCTTATCGAGGTAGCAAAGGCAAAGTTCAGCGAAACCTATTTTAAGAAGCTGAAATCTGTTACTGATCCGAAAGATATAAGTTACATCATTCTCAACCATACGGAACCCGATCATTCGGGAAGCCTGAAAATGCTGCTTGATATGGCACCATCTGTAACTGTTGTCGGCAGCGGAAACGCAATACGATATCTCGAAGATATAGCAAATGTTCCGTTCAAATCGCTGGTAGTGAAGGATGGAGATACCATTGACCTTGGCAATAAAACGCTTAAATTCATTGCAGCACCAAATCTTCACTGGCCTGATACAATTTATACCTGGCTTGAGGAGGACAGGGTTCTTTTCACATGTGATTCCTTCGGGGCACATTACTGCGATTATGACATGAAAGATGACCTGAACGAGGATTATCTTTCTACAGTCAAATACTATTTTGACGTTATCCTGAAACCTTTCAGCCGGTTTATGATAAAGGCAATAGAAAAAATAAAACCACTCGATATACAGGTAATCTGCACCGGACATGGGCCAATATTAAGAGATAACCGTGAGAAAATAGTGGAACTGACTGAAAAATATGCCAGGGAGTATATTGATACAGTTGAAAATAAAACAAAAAGAAGCATTCTAATTGCTTATGTATCAGCATACGGGTTTTCAAAACAGGCTGCTGAAATTATTTCACAGAGTATCCTTGAAACCGGCAATTTTAGTGTGAATGTCGTTGATATTGAGCATATTGATCTTGGCGAACTGGATGCACTAATAACCTCATCAGCTGCAATACTGGTGGGTTCACCAACAATCAACCAGAATACACTGCTTCCTGTATATAAATTATTTGCTCTCATTAATCCGATAAGGGACAAAGGAAAGTTTGCCGGAGCATTCGGATCTTACGGATGGAGCGGTGAAGCACCAAAGATAATCCTGGAAGCAATGAAAAACTTGAAACTGAAGGTTTTTGATGAAGCTATTTCGTTTAAATTCAAACCCTCTGGTCAGAAAGAGGAAATGCTTAAGGAATTCGGGCGAAGGTTTGCAATGAGATTTGAAGAAGAATGTACACAAAAAGAGAGAGGCTGATTTCACAGCCTCTCTCTTTTTTCCTTTTATACAGCACCTGTAATTATGAGATCTTTATCTGTTTGGTGATCTTGTTCTTGTCTTCTTCCTGCTTCGGAAGTTCAACTGTAAGTATACCATCTTTGTATGAGGCTCCGATCTTATCCCTGTTTACATTTTCAGGAATAAAAAAGCTTCTGCAGAAAGATGAAAAGCTGAACTCTTTTCTCTTATAACCATCTTTTTCCTCTTCAACTTCATTCTTGTTTTCGGAAGAGATTGTAAGCATATCATCCGATATATCGATCTTAAGATCCTTCTTGTCCATGCCGGGAATTGCAAGCTCAATAGTAAAACTCTTGTCATCTTCCTTGATATTTATAGCAGGCATAGAACTGGTCCTGTTTGATAATACCGGGAAAAAATCATCATCAAAAAGATTTGACAAAAAAGGGCTGTAAGTTCTTCTTGTAATAGTAGGTAACATGGCTTTTTCCTCCATTATTTTTAAGTTATACATAATTTTTAATCATTCGTGACAGTATAGTCAAGTTCTGTTCCAAATTTAAAAAGGTGACAATATGGCACGTGTTTCTACAATTAAGCAGACAATATGGCAGTTATGTAATTACAAAAATTTAAATTAGGTTTGTAAAAAGAAAGTATCTTGTATGAAAACAATATTCCGAAACATACTTATTTTTTTAACGGTTTTGCTATTACTGGCAGCTGCCTGGTATTTCCGTAATATTGTGGTTTATATTCTTGTTTCGGGTGTTCTGTCAATTATGGGTCGACCTCTTGTTGATCTCTTCTGCAGGATCAGGATCAGGAAATGGTCATTACCGAGGTGGATAGGAGCACTTTTGACGCTGATAATAATATGGGGTGTTATTATCTTGTTTTTCATAATATTCGTTCCTCTTGTGAGCAGTCAGGTAACCTATTTCTCCACTATTGACAGCTCAAAGATTGTTCAACTGGTCGAAACGCCGATAAGTAAAATCCAGAATCTTTTAAGATCATTAGGCAGCAATATTGCTACTGAGTTGTCGATTAAAGATTATTTTACAAGCAAAGTGTCGGAGATCCTCAGTATAAGTATGATCCAGGATTTTCTTGGATCTGTCATCAGCACAGTGGGTAATCTTATTATAGCTATATTCTCAATCTCATTTATTACATTCTTTTTTCTCAAGGATCAGCATCTCTTTTTTGAAGCCATACTTATGTGGGTTCCGGACAAGTACACCGAAAATTTCTCCAGAGCTCTTTATTCAGTTAAGAACCTGCTCACAAGATATTTTATCGGTATATTGATCCAGAGCACATGTATCATGATAATGATAGATGTGGGTATGACCATTGTCGGGATTGACTTTCAGCAGGCTCTTGTTATGGGGCTTATCGTAGGGATCCTGAATGTAATTCCCTATGTCGGGCCATGGCTTGGATTATTTATTGCCGTTACAATGGGAGTGGCGGCTAATATAACACAGGACTTTGCCACTGTTGTAAGTCCTCTTGTGTTTTATATGTCGTTGGTTGTTGCAATAACCCAGGTTACAGATAATATTCTATTTCAGCCCATTATCTTTTCAAACAGTGTCAGGGCACACCCTCTTGAGATCTTCATTGTGGTTCTTGCAGCCGGCTTTGCAGCAGGAATTCCGGGAATGATCCTGGGCATACCGGCTTATACTGTCCTAAGGGTTTTTGCCAGGGAATTTTTTAACAACTTCAAGGCCGTGCAGAAAATTACATCGAGTCTTGATCCAGACAATATTGAAAAACGCAGCCACCTCTTTGAAAAGGATCCAAAAGGCAATCCTGAGGCTGCGAAAGTTAAAACTGCCGGTCAGCGCAGGAGAAAAATAAAACGGAGTAAACCTGATAAAGAAGATTCAAAATAAACATTAGATAATACTAAATCCACAACCAAAAACAACAGACCTGATGCGACCTCTGCTTTCATTTCCATACCGGTTGTTTCGTTTCTATTATGATGGATTCAGAAACATGTCGGCATGGGGGAAGCGGGTCTGGATAATCATATTAATTAAGCTATTTGTTATTTTTTTGATCCTGAGAGTATTCTTTTTCCCTGATTTCCTTAAAAAGGAATATGACTCTGATGAGCAGCGAAGTGAATATGTTCTGGATCAATTAACCAAATGAACGGAAATAAATGATTGAGCATGTAAATCCGGCATTGGTAGACTGGTCGAGAGCCCAGTTTGCTCTCACTGCCATCTATCACTGGATCTTCGTTCCCCTTACGCTTGGATTGTCATTCATCATTGCAATGATGGAAACCATTTATGTACGTACCGGTAACGAGGAATGGAAAAGACTTACCCGGTTCTGGATGACTCTCTTTGGAATAAATTTCGCTATAGGTGTGGCTACCGGGCTCATCCTTGAATTTGAATTTGGCACAAACTGGTCAAATTATTCATGGTTTGTGGGCGATATCTTCGGTGCTCCACTGGCAATAGAGGGAATCCTGGCATTTTTCCTTGAATCAACATTCATCGCAGTGATGTTCTTCGGATGGAACAAGGTGGGGAAAAAGTTTCACCTTACCTCCACATGGCTTGTTGCAATTGGCGCCAATCTCTCAGCCTTATGGATCCTGGTTGCCAACGCCTGGATGCAAAACCCTGTGGGAATGGTATTTAACCCCGACACAGCCCGTAATGAGATGATAGATTTCTGGGCAGTCCTCTTCAATCCGGTTGCCGTAGATAAGTTTCTTCATACCATTTCTTCAGGATTCCTGCTGGCCTCGTTGTTCGTTTTAGGCATAAGCTCCTGGTTCCTGTTAAAGAAAAGGGAAGAATGGCTGGCAAAAAGAAGCATACTTATTGCTGCCATATTTGGACTATTATCGTCACTGCTGGTTGTATTTACAGGAGACACTTCCGCAAGAACACTGGCAAAAACCCAA
>CAZKWD010000010.1:0-15658 GCA_964556175.1 uncultured Rikenellaceae bacterium | reverse complement strand
GTTTCTTTAATTCAATCATCAGGTCGAAGGTATTACTGTTTGTTACTGGATCAAAAAGTCCAACCTTAAAACTGGCTTTGGAAAGGGCAGATATGTATGATAAAGGAAATAACTTTTCGAAATTGATATCGATCAGTATATCAAACATCGTATTGGTGAAGAAATCTGCCTCTTCCGACAACGGGATATAGAAAAAACTGATCTCCTTTCTTCGAATGCATGACAGGTATCTTAAAGCTGTATATTTATCCGGGAGTTCCTTCCCCGGGTAGTATCCAAGAATGGTAACATTAATGTTCCTTTCATTCATGCTTTGGTGAAATTCTGAAAGACTTAAGAAATCTCCAGTTTTTGAAGCATCCCATATTATTCCTATATTCTTTATCCGGCTGATATTTGAGTAGTATACTTTTCTTTTGACCTTTCCGGTCTTTTTTGAAAGTATGGAATGTCCAATTTTCAGTCTGATTTCCCTGAAGAGTTCCATAATACAAACCTAACAGTTTTTTGCTAATGTAAACAGTGTATAATTACTTATCTTCTCCGATTAATTTCAGGAATTCACTTTCACTGAGCAGTGGAATACCCAGTTCCGATGCTTTTTCTTTCTTGGATGGGCCCATTTCTTCGCCTGCCAGTATAAATGATGTATTCCCTGATAATGAGGTAGAATTTTTCCCCCCGTTTTTTTCAATTATCTTCTTGTACTCTTCGCGTGAATGTTCTTTGAAAACGCCCGAAATAACTATGGATTTTCCCTTGAGCCTGTCACTGATGGATATTTTCTTGTCCTCATCAGAAAGCTTTAGTCCATATGATCTTAAACGGTTTATTATAAGTATATTATCCTTATCAGCAAAAAATGAGATTATGCTTGATGATATTTTGGGACCTATCTCAGGGATACTGGTCAGTTCATCATCGGTAGCTTTCATAAGTTCATCAATCGACCTGTAACTTTCTGCGATGGTTTTGGCAACAGTCTCGCCAACATGCCTTATGCCGAGAGCATAGAGAACACGGCTGTAAGGAACAGATATTGAGTTTTTTATGCTTTTAATAATGTTCATGGCGGATTTTTCACCCATCCGCTCCAGCGGGATTAACTGTTCAGCAACAAGATCATAGAGATCTGCATAATTACTTATCAGTTTATTATTAAAAAGCAGGTCTACAGTCTCTTCTCCAAGACCATCAATGTTCATCGCCTTTCTGCTGATAAAATGTTCAATTCTTCCTTTTATTTGAGGCGGGCAGTGAAGATAGTTTGGACAGAAATGGTTTACTTCTCCTTCTGTCCTTATAAGTGGAGTACCACATTCCGGGCAATTTTCAATAAATTTTATCTCCTGGCTGGTATCGTTTCTTGAAGAATAATCTACTCCTACGATCTTTGGAATTATTTCCCCGCCCTTTTCCACATAAACCATATCATTGAAGTGGAGGTCAAGAAGTGCTATCTGATCAGCATTGTGCAATGATGCACGTTTGACAGTTGAACCTGCCAGAAAAACCGGGTCAAGGTTTGCAACAGGAGTGATTGTACCGGTTCGACCGACCTGGTATGATACCGACAACAGCCTTGTTAATACCTGTTCAGCCCTGTATTTATATGCTATTGCCCAGCGGGGGGATTTTGCCGTATAACCAAGTTTTTCCTGCAGGGCGAGGGAATTGACCTTTACGACAACTCCGTCTATATCGAATGGAAGATTCTTTCTTTTTGACTCCCAGTCATTTATAAATCCGGTCACCTCTTCCAGTCCCCTGCAAAGTCTGATGCTGTCAGGAACCCTGAAACCCCATTTCATAGCTTCCATCAGATTATCATAGTGAGTTTCATGAGGTAGATCCTCTGACAAAAGAAAATAAAACATACAGTCAAGTCCCCTTGAAGCTACAATGCGGGGGTCGAGCATCTTCAAAGTACCGGAGGCAGCATTACGCGGATTGGCAAAAGGGGGCAGCTCTTCCCTGATTCTCTCATTGTTCAGCTTTTCGAAAACAGCTCTGGGCATAAGTATCTCGCCCCTGGTGATGAACTCCTCAGGGATATTCTTACCTGTAATTCTTAGTGGAATGCTGCGGATGGTTCTGGCATTCGGTGTAACATCATCTCCTTTAGTACCGTCTCCGCGGGTAAGTGCCCTCACCAGGGTTCCGTTCCTGTATGTCAGGCTGATTGAAGCACCATCAAATTTCAGCTCGCAGACATATTCCACGGATCCGCCGGCAGCTTTTTCTGCTTTTTGATTAAAGTCGCTCAACTCATCTTCATTATATGTGTTGCTGAGCGAAAGCATCGGATATTGGTGATCATATTGCCTGAACTCATTTCGTATATCACTTCCTACCCTTTGAGTAGGCGATTCTTCAGTGATAAGTGCGGGGAATTTTTTTTCCAGAGTATCAAGCTCATTCAGGAGCAGATCATATTCAAAATCGGAGATAACAGGTTTATTAAGAACATAGTATTTCTGATTATGTTCCTCTATCTCCCTGCGGAGTTTTTCTATGCGTGCCCTGGCTACAGATTCTTTCATTTTCAGCACTGATCAGCTCCAGACACCTTCAATTATTGTATTGCATTTGATGCATCTGCCGTCCTTAATTTTGTTTACTGTTATCCTGTAACCCTGTCTGGCAATAACAGTTGTACCGCAGTTGGGGCATTTTGTATCAGCCATTTCATTACCGGGAACATTGCCGATATAGACATATTTTAATCCTTCACCGGTGGCAATTCTGTATGCGGTCTTTAACAGATCAACAGGTGTCGGAGGCAATTGCTCAAGCTTGTAAGTGGGATAAAACCTGCTGAAATGCAGGGGAGTATCTTTAAATCCGTTTTCACTGAGCCATTTGCACATTAAGCCTATTTCATCAGTATTATCAGTCCATGTTGGCACAATGAGGTTGGTTATTTCAAGCCAGACTCCCATATCCTTGTATATCTTTAATGCATCGAGCACAGGTTGAAGCTTACCTCCGGCGAGCTTGAGATATGTATTGTCATTGAATGATTTCAGGTCGATGTTGGCAGCATCAATAACGGTGCAAAGCTTTTTTAACGGTTCAGGATTTATGTATCCATTTGATTTAAATATATTTTTTATCCCCGATTTTTTTGCAATAACAGCTGTTTCGTATGCATATTCGTAAAAAGTCACAGGTTCTGAATAGGTATATGCAATAGAGCGGCAATTGTTATTTATGCTCTCTTCCACCACTTTTTCCGGTGGCAGGTTAAAATTTCTTGTTTTGTCGGGACTTGTTTGTGAAATAGCCCAGTTCTGGCAATTAAGGCAGACCATGTTGCATCCTGCTGTGGCTATGGAATATGCCCTCGACCCCGGGAAAAAATGATAAAGTGGTTTCTTTTCGACAGGGTCGACATTAACGGAACATGGATTGCCATATGCCATGGTATAAAGCTTCGATTTGCGTACTATCCTGTTTCTGCAGTCACTTATCTCACCCTCTTTAAGTACACATTCATTTGGACAGATCCGGCACATTATCCCTCTTGGTGTCTCTTCCTGGAACATGGCCACTTTCCAGTAAAGTACCTGCTCCTCCATGATAATAGAGTTCATAACTCCATGGCAGGGCATTGTGACAACACCAGCTGATAGTGCAAGGCACTTCTTTACAAAATTACGTTTGCTGATATCAAAATTTTTATCTGCCATTTCTTCAACCGGTACAAAGAATAAAACTACTATTTGTTCCTGTTTGTTCCAAGAAGAATCCCAGCAAAAATCAGACCTGATAATAAAATTATTGAGATTCTTATACCAAGAACAGGTACAGCCACACCTGAAACAATTATGAATCCGAATGCTGAGCCTGCAAGATCAGCACCGTAAGTTTTTGCAGATGCTGAACCGTCACTGTCAGTGAGAGTCAGTTCCCTGAAAATATGTCCGGTCAGGAATGAGGGAGGAAGAACTGAAAACATAATAATAGATATTGCTGCCGGAATGCTGGTGAAGGATAACAAATAGTTGATGATCAGAGCAATTCCAGCATACCAGAGGACAAGAATTAAAGCCTTGATCTTAAGCGGTATACGATTCAGGAATTTGAGATTTATACCTGATCCGGCTGCCAGTCCGGCCATAAAAAGAGCGAGTATAATTCCAGTTATCTGGTACATGTTCCCGGCGGTTAGCTGTAATGACAGTAATACTATTATTTCAAATCCGGCAAGACCAGCGGCACCGAAATACATCATGAGATTACGTCTCCGAATTGACAGGACCGGTAATACAAATACAAGAATCATAATTATGACTGCAGGTATCTTCTCGTTAAGGTTCTTACTTAAAAAATACGACTGGAAGTGAAAACTGGCTATAGGAAATACTGCACGGTTTTCTCTAACCTCTTTATCAAGAAGAGAAATGACCTCAGAAGTCTTATTCTCAATCAGGTCATCAGAGAGGAAATAGGGTCCCACATATATATTTTCGATGCTTCTTAATTCTGTAAGCCTGCATATCGAAGCCGATAATTCATTGTCAGATGCGATGTAATAAAGCCTGTTACCCACAACCGGCTTAACATAAGTGAATACTCTGTCAAGACTGTTATAAATTGATGAATACAAGGTTATTGCCTCTTTGTTGGGGTAATTATCCCAGATTCCGGGTGAACACATGAAAACACCATCAGGAACCAGTCTCTTCTTTACATCATCAAAAAATTCACTTGTATAGTACCTGTTGAGCGAGAGAGTGGAAGGAGGGGGCACCAGAAGCAGGACAGCATCAAGTTTATCTCCCTTTCCTTTTATATACCTGAATGCATCCTTATTTTCAATTATGAGTTCTGCATTACCGGGGTCAGCCTTTTCTGTTTCAGCTTTAATAAGTTCAGGATCTCTTTCAATAAATATCACCTTTTTCACAGGATACTTCAATACCTCAGGCAGGTGTGATTTCAGGGAACCGGAGATAAGGAGCACTTTTTCCGGATTTTTCTTCTGGAGCAGAGCATAATGTATATTTTCTTCTCTTTCAGCAACATCGTCGATATATGTAAGCAGACGTTGGTTATAATATATGCTCCTTTCACCTCCATACTCTGCGTAGGTTACGTTCCCGTATGGAGTTTCCCGGGTTTCTGTTACTTTAATCCCGGGTAACAGGATCTGCCTGAAAAAAATATCCGGATCAGCTATTAATATAAATGCTGCAATCAGTGTTACCGATAATTTTACAATGATTTTCTTATTTCTGTCTTTTATATAGAATGTCAGAATGGTGTATGTTATCGACATCAGGATGATGGTGAGGAGAAGCTTGTATGTGTTGAACAAACCTGCTGTAAGTACCGATATTATCAAACCTGCTGCTATACTACCGATTGTTTCAATTGAAAAAGATTTTCCGGGAATAAAATCATTTGCCGACTTTGCGGCAGCTAACAGTTTCACAAAGGTGAATCCTGATACGAGGCAGAATGGGATCAGTACCAGGAAAGTGAAGATCATGCTTACCAGGAATGACGGAGTCTCTCCGGGCTGAAGGAAGAGCCTGGACAGGAGGAAAAACAATATTAATGATATTAAGGGGCTGATTGAGAATACAAGATTAATCTTTCGGATATCATTAAATGATGAACTGCCGGCAGCTGCAGCTCCAATCGCAGAGGTAATAAGCCACGAGGCAAGAAATGTTCCTGCTGTCAGTTCATAACCTCCGGAAATATTCATTATTTCCCGAATGAGCAGGATCTGAATGGACATACTTGTAAACCCAATGACAAACAGGTTAATAGCGATATCTGAAGAGCTCATCTTTTGCAGGCTATTAAACTTACGTGGCTCTGCTGTTCTTTTAAATAACTTTGTGAAATAGCTGATATGCCAGATGAAGTGGAATACTCCTGTGATTGCAAGTCCTGCCCCTGTCTCAACATGCCATTTCAGGACAGATTTTATTATTGGTAAATCCCATTTATAATTGATTTGAAGGGCCAGGAACAATCCTGCCAGTGCTGTAATGAGAAATGTGACGGCAAGGATGGTATTCCATATTTTCCTGTGACGGGCCTGGGAAAAAAGGCCGATACGGTAAAAAATAAAACTTATTAAGTATAAAACAGAAACAGCGATACTTGTTCCGACGACATGATACATAATTACTTTTTGTTTTCTTCAAGCACCAGGCCCTCATAGATATAGAGCTCGGCATTTTTCCAACCATCCCACCCAAGTCCTGCTTTATCTCTCGATGTATAACCAAGGAACTGTTCAACTGTCCATCCATTTTCCGTTGCGACCTGTGGCAGCATTGTTCCTGACCGAAAGTCCTTTTTTATATAAATCCCATGTTTGCCCAGGATTATCTCATTGATATTATTGATTTTTTTCATCGGCCCCAGGATGGTTATTTCCATATCAGTCTTATCATATTCTTCTTTGGTAAGTGGAAGAAACCGTGTATCCTCAAAGGCAGAAGATAAAGCGGATTCCTTTACAACCTCGTAAAGAGGATCGGATGATAGAAATCTCCCTATACAACCCCTCAGTCTGCCGTCAATCTTCAAAGTTACAAATGCCCCCAGCTGTTTTTTGAGCGATTCGGGAATCTTCTCTGCATCAATAGTTATCCTTTTCTTCTCATATAACATCGTTTTTATACTGTTTCTGGCAATGGTGAAAAGCTGATCTTTTTCCAATTTGCTGAATGAAAGCGTTGCTGAAGATTCTTCATTCATTTTTGTTGTTTGTACTTTTTCAGTCAGAGCTATGGCATGGTACCCGACAACCCTGTCTTTATCTCCATAAGGAGTATCTCCTGAATTACAGTAGTCTATTCTTTTAAATTCAAGATTACTATCATTTTCAGCAAGATACATAAGCATAAGTCCCGAAGCCCATCCACACATGCTGGTTGCCAATCCGTTAATATTCTTTGCTGAATTTTCTTCGAGAGCGGTAAGAAATACATTCGGATCACCTGACACAATGCCCTCCGCAGTTCTATTGTCTGCATCAATGGCATCTTTGTAGGAGGGATAATGGGAGAAATCACTGCTTATCAGGAAGAGATTGTCAGGAGTGAACCATGGTCTGAGAGATTCAGCTATCAATTTGATTGTATTTGTATTGTTTGTGCCGATAACTATCGGAACTATTTTTGGTGTTTTCTTAAAATAATATTGTAGAAGGGGAATCTGTATTTCCAGGCTGTGCTCCCGGAGGTGTGCAGTAACAGGAAAATTAAAGACCCTGGTCTCATTTTTAAGTTTGTTGGCAATATCCTTGTTTACCTCTGCCTTACCCAGGGGTGTAATAAAGTCACCGATATTATATACCGATGCCCCATCGAATGCCATTACATGGCTGGAACCAATAAGGAAGATATTTTCTATCTCAGCATTTTCAGGAATTGCTGAAATGGCCGAGGCTGCTATTGTACCTGAGAATACATACCCTGCATGAGGACTGATAATCGCTCTTACCTTCCAGTTCTCCGGTGATTTCATGCAATTTTTAAAATGGCCCGCTATATCCCTTAGAAGAATATCCCTGTTGGCCTCATAATAACTGCCTGCTGCAACCGGCTGTCTATCAGTTGATTTGCCCTGGGAATAGATATCCATAATACTGAAGATTGATAACAATACAATTAATACCCTGTACATAATAACAAATTAAAATGGCCTAATAAAGTTAGGCCAAAAAAATGGAAAAATGTAAAATAAGGCTAAGTTTAAACAACGATTTATATCAGAACCATTGACTCCTTGAGTATTTCGCCGTTTTCATCTGTTCCATATATCTTTATACCCAGGCTTACAGATGGAGTACCTATCATATCAATGATAGGACTTAAAGCATCCTTAAGATCCTCAATATCCATACTGTCGAATTCCTCAATATGGAAATAAAGGTGAATAATAAGTGTTGCTTCGGGCTTTGTAATTGAGCAAAGGACCTTTACTATTTTTGCCAGCCATATGGATGATGCTGTATTGAAGTATTCAAGATTAAGTCTCAGATTGGTTGTTTGGCGGGGATTGGCTGCATATTGTGTAACCCACTGCAAGATATTCTCATATAACTCGGCAGCATTTTCAGGAATTGATCTGCCAGACAGGATCAATTCTCCTGTAAGATGATTAAGATCAATCTGTGGCGTCTTGCTTGTAGGTTCAGTGTATATTTTCTTTTGTTCCACCTTTAAAGAATATTAACAATTAAATAGTTATGAATTTTAACATAAAAATAGTACATCTTTTAATAATACTTGCACTTTTAACACACTCTTCATCAAAAATTATTGTCCAATAGTCAAATATTTTCGACTGTTTGCATAAACTTATGATATTTATCAGTTTCCGGAGTACCTGTTTTGAATATGATTTGTTTTATGTCAATTTATTAAAATGCTATCTTAGCAGCCTGAAATTTTGCGAGAACGAATGGAGCGAATTCTTACAGAAAAGATAAAAGAAGCTGTCAGGAATCTTTATAATAGCAATCCGGGTGATGATCTGATCCAGGTACAGGAGACAAGGAAAGATTTTAAAGGTGATTTTACACTCGTTGTCTTTCCTTTGCTGCGATATTCGAAGAATACGCCTGAAAAGACCGGTGAAACAATCGGAAAGTATCTTTTAGAGACTTTTCCAGCTGTAAAAGGATACAACGTTATCAAAGGATTCCTTAATCTCGAAGTCTCCGATAATTGGTGGATTGACTATTTCCGCAAAATGGTCTCTGAAAGTGATCTCTTTACTGAATGTAAGATTACCAGACCTGAGACAATCCTGATAGAATATTCTTCGCCAAATACCAATAAACCGCTTCACCTGGGTCATATTCGCAATAATCTGCTAGGTTTTTCTCTTTACCGCATCCTCTCAGCATGCGGACACAGGGCGATAAAGACAAATATTGTCAATGACAGAGGGATACATATATGCAAGTCGATGCTGGCCTGGAAGAAATACGGAAATGGTGAAACACCTGGATCGTCAGGAATGAAGGGCGATCACCTTGTCGGCAAGTACTATGTCCGGTTTGAAAAAGAGTACAAAAAGCAGATAGACGACCTGATAAAGAAAGGATCGGGAGAGAATGAAGCAAGGAATTCTGCTCCTGCGATGAAGGAAGCGAGAGAGATGCTCCTTAAATGGGAAGAGGGAGACAGTGAAACGATGAAGCTGTGGGAGATGATGAATTCCTGGGTCTATGAGGGATTTGATGAGACTTACAGGGAATTGGGAGTCGATTTTGACAAGGTTTATTACGAGTCAGAGACATGGCAGCCTGGCCGTGATATAGTATTTGATGCTCTCAAGAAAGATTTCCTTATCAAAAAAGAGGACAATTCGATATGGATAGATTTGAATACTGAAGGCCTCGATCAGAAACTCCTGTTGCGCTCTGACGGGACTGCAGTCTATATAACTCAGGACATTGGTACAGCAGTAATAAGACAGGAAGATTATGGTTTCAACAAATGTATTTATGTTGTCGGTAATGAGCAGAACTATCATTTCCAGGTGCTTAGGGCTGTTCTTAAGAGGTTTGGATTTAAATGGGCTGACGGCTTAATTCATTTTTCATATGGGATGGTCGAACTCCCTGAGGGCAAAATGAAATCGCGCGAGGGGACTGTAGTGGATGCTGATGATCTTATCAGTGAAATGAAGGAAACAGCCAGGGAGGTCTCCCTTGAACTTGGAAAGCTTACAGATTATTCCGACGGGGAAAAGGAGGAGATTTTCCGCAAGATAGGCCTGGGTGCACTCAAATATTACATCCTGAAAGTGGACCCAAGGAAAAACATGACTTTCAATCCTTCAGAATCGATTGATTTTAATGGAAATACAGGGCCTTTTATCCAGTATACATTTGCCAGGATAAAATCAGTCTTCAGGAAGGCAGATCAAATGGGAATTAAATATGATCCCGAATGTCACGGTTTATTAAAGATTGGAGACAAAGAGCTTGTTCTTATTAAGGTTCTTAGAAACTTTGCAGTAACGGTATCAGAAGCGGCAGCAGCATACAGCCCGGCAATAGTAGCAAATTATTGTTACGAACTTGCAAAGGAATATAACCAGTTTTATCACGATTTTTCAATTCTTGGAGAACCGGATAAGTCGGTAAGGAACCTGCGCCTAGCATTGTCGGATGTAACAGCAAGGGTGCTTGGCTCGGGCATGTGGTTGCTGGGGATCGAAATGCCTGAAAGAATGTAATGTAAAACAACTTTTGTAAAAATGTTTGAGAATTTAAGTGAACGGCTGGAAAGATCCTTTAAGATACTTAAGGGACAGGGAAGAATTTCGGAGATAAATATTGCCGAGACACTTAAGGAGGTCCGCAGGGCATTGCTTGATGCTGATGTCAGCTTCAAGACAGCTAAGCAGTTCACCGATACGGTTAAAACCAAGGCGTTGGGACAGGAGGTACTGAAGTCAGTAAACCCGTCCCAGATGATGGTTAAGATCGTTCATGATGAGCTGGCAGAGCTGATGGGAGGCGATAAAACCGAGATTAACATAAAATACAATCCTGCCATCATACTTATCGCGGGTCTCCAGGGATCAGGGAAAACGACATTCAGTGGAAAGCTGGCCAAATGGGTTGCAACAAAAAAAGGAAAAACACCCATTCTCGTGGCCGGTGATATTTATCGTCCTGCAGCTATTGAGCAGCTCAAGATAATAGGGACCCAGGTTGAGGTTCCTGTATATACCGAAGATGGGAATATGAACCCGATACAGATAGCCAAAAATTCTGTCAGGGAAGCAAAAAGAAAGGGATACGATGTTGTTATCATCGATACTGCAGGCCGTCTGGCTGTTGATGAGGAGATGATGAACGAAATATCTTCAATAAAAACTGCTGTTAATCCGCATGAAATACTATTTGTGGTTGATTCAATGACAGGACAGGATGCTGTCAATACTGCAAAGGAATTCAATGAAAGACTCGATTTTGATGGAGTCGTACTTACAAAACTTGACGGTGATACCCGTGGCGGAGCAGCCCTTTCAATACGTTCAGTTGTCGATAAACCGGTTAAGTTTGTGAGCACCGGAGAAAAGATGGACGCAATTGATATCTTCTATCCCATGCGTATGGCCGACAGAATACTGGGAATGGGAGATATTGTATCCCTTGTTGAAAAGGCCCAGGAACAATACGATGTGGAGGAAGCACGTAAGCTTCAGAAAAAAATTGCAAAAGACCAGTTCGATTTTAATGATTTTATTTCACAGATCCAGCAGATAAAGAAAATGGGTAATGTCAAAGACCTGATGGCAATGATCCCGGGTGCAGGAAAGGCGATTAAAGATCTTGATATTGACGACAATGCTTTCAAGGGCATTGAGGCTGTAATCAGAAGTATGACACCCGGGGAAAGGACAAATCCGGTTATTCTCAACGGAAGCAGACGAAAAAGAATTGCTATTGGTAGCGGTACATCTGTTCAGGATGTTAATAAACTCGTGAAGCAGTTTGATGAAACCCGGAAAATGATGAAGATGATGACAAAAAGCGGCGGTAATGCTGCCAAACTGATGGGAAGAAGATAATCCACAGTAATGTATACATTAATAGACGGCAAAAAAACAGCATCAGAAATCAGACACGAGATTGCTGATGAAGTTAGAAAACTTAAAAGCGAGGGAAAGAAAACTCCTCACCTGGCAACAATCCTCGTTGGCACTAACCCTTCAAGCCAGACCTATGTTGCAAACAAAATGAAAGATTGCGAGGAGGTGGGCTTCAGATCCACACTTATTAAGTTTGAAGAAAATATTCCGGAAACTCTGCTGCTTGACAAGATAAAGGAACTGAACAATGATGATGATATCGACGGCTTTATTGTTCAACTGCCTTTGCCTGGTCATTTAAATGAAAACAATGTCATTGAATCTATTGATCCTTCTAAGGATGCCGACGGTTTTCATCCTGTCAATATAGGGAAAATGGTAATCGGACTTCCCGGATTCCTGCCGGCAACTCCTTTTGGTATAGTTGAACTTATAAAAAGGTATAATATCGAAACCTCAGGCAGGAAGTGTGTGGTAATAGGAAGAAGCAATATTGTCGGCAGGCCGGTAAGTATTCTGCTTTCCCGGAAAGGAATGGATGCCACAGTAACAGTGGTTCACAGCCGGACAAAAAACCTGGAAAATATTGTAAGAGAAGCAGATATAATAATAGCTGCTTTGGGTTCACCGGGTTTTATAAAAGCCGAAATGGTAAAGAACGGAGCTGTGGTTATTGATGTGGGTACTACACGTATTGAAGCTCCCGGCACCAAAACAGGGTGGAAACTAACCGGTGATGTCGATTTTGACAATGTTGCGCCAAAATGTTCCTATATTACACCGGTACCAGGGGGTGTTGGCCCGATGACAAGGGTATCTCTGCTGAAAAATACCCTTGTTGCTGCAAAAAACAGGAGATAAGCTGTTTAATTCTTTAATTAACCTTTATTCAGGTAGTTCGATACCAGTGAAATAGAGGTCATATCCTCCTTCTCCGCCCGGTCTGTTGGAAGAGAAGATCATAAAATAATTTGTAAAGTCGTAATGAAACCATATCCTGGGACGATATTCGTCAGAGGAACTGTTTATACCAGGACCAAGATTAACGGGAGAGCCCCATTTCCCGTTCCTGAACATTGAATAGTACAGATCAAATCCTCCCATACCTCCCGGCCTGTCAGATGCAAAAAACATTATGTCCTTAAAAATAAGGGGACATTTGTCCTGGCTGGTACTGTTTATACTGTCAACTTTCTCTGATGCAGAGTAATCACCATCTAACCAGGTCTCGATTTTAGTTTCTTCAGGTATGGTTTTTAAATATATGTCAAAATTGCCGTCAACATCCGATGAAAAATAGGCTGTATCCTGGTCTGAATCAAAACAGATGTATGCATCGTTAGCTGATGTATTAAGCAGATTGGCGGGGTAGGGGCCAAAAATATCAGGTATCGAAGTGCCGTAAACAGGCCTGTTTTTAAAATAGAAGAAATCAAGATCACCACCGGTGTTTTCTGAGGCTGTAATAAGATATTCATATCCGTCAACCGTACTGAAGCAACTGAAAGGGCCAAGATCATCACCATCAGTATTGGCGGTATTTATAAGGCTGGTAAGGAACGGTATATTGCAAATGTAACTGTCATAACTAAATACTCCGGTAGTCTGGTCAAAAATGAAAGATATCATTCCCTGCTCAAAGTCAAACTGACCTCCTGAGCTGCCCCTGTTGCTTGAGAAAAGTATGTATATTTTGCCATAAAGCAGATAGCAATCAGTATTATAATCATCATAAGCAGAATTAATACCATCCAGGCTATATACAGAATCAGGAAAGGTGCCATATGGGTAGACTATTGGATTGCTTTCTTTTTTGCACGACGTTATGCAGGTTAAGAGGAGGATCATTCCTGAAACTGCAAACGGTACTATTTTTATAAATATCCTTTTCATGAATTAATAATTTTTTTTAATGGTCATTTGAAGGTTTCATATTGACCTGTTATAGATTCAATAAAACGTAAAGATATTAATAATTAGTATCAGAACTATAAAATGAAAAACCGGGAAGGTTCCCGGTTCTTCTGAGGTAGAATTTAGGTTAATTCTAGGGTAAATTGGGTATAGGGTATTAATTCCTCTTTTATAACTGAAAGATGAATATTTGACACTGGAGGTTGCGTTGCCGCTGTAAAAAAATGAAAAAAACCTTTAATATTACTGTATTATACTGAAAATTAAATGTTTGAAAAAATGACGGATTGTTAATAATTGATTCTCAGCATGTAACTTCTTGTAAAAAATAGTATTATTTTTGTGAAATATTTTGGTGCGATGGAAGAAGACAAGTATGGACTATACTATGAGGATGAGATAAAACAGGCTGTTCTGAAGTTCGAAAGGATGAGGAACAATAATGAAAATTATTTCTTTGATGTCATTGAATTTGAGTCAATTATAGATTATTATATAGAGAGTAACAATTCTAATAAAGCTTTTGAGGCAGCATTACTGGCAATACAACAACATCCGAATTCTGTTTCAATACAGCTGAGAAAAGCAAAAGTTCTGCTCGATAAGGGGAGAGCCGTTGAAACTCTTAAGCTTCTCAGGAAGCTTGAAAACATTGAACCAGGAAACCATGAGATATTTATTGCAAAGGGAACTGCCATGGGTATACTTGGTGATATACAGGGTGCAAAAAAGATGTTTGACCATGCACTGGAACTCGATTCGGATGAAATTGAAAATATCCTTTTTGCAATAGTATCGGTTCTGCAGAATCTCAATTATTATGAGCATTTGATCCCTTATCTGCATAAGTTGATTGAAAAAGAACCACATTTCAAAGCTCATCTATACGACCTCGCATTTGCTTACGAAAAAACTGAAGATTTCAAAAGCAGCATTGAATATTACCTGAAATACCTCGAGGATGAACCATTTTCCGACAGTGCCTGGTATAATCTTGGTATAATCTATAATAAAATAGAAATGCCTGTAAAGGCAATTGAAGCCTATGATTATGCTTTGGCCATTAATGATCAGAACTCTTTTGCTATTTTCAATAAAGCCAATATTCTCTATAATCTTGAACGTTATTCAGAGGCGATACCTGTTTATCTCGAATATCTTGAATTCGAAAATGAAAGTGTAGAGGCAATGACATATCTGGCAGAGTGCTATGAAAAAGTCGATGAGATTACACTGGCAAAGAGATACTACCATGAAGCCATTGAACTGGCTCCGGAATTTGCTGATCCATGGTTCGGCCTGGGAGTTATAGAACTCAATACAGGAAATATTGATGACAGTCTTATATTTTTCAGAAAAGCTGTCAAACTTGATGATGAAAATCCTGAATTCTGGTACCTTCTTGGTAAAGCCCATTATGCTAAAGGAGAAAAAAAAGAAGCACTCAGGTGTTTCAGGGAAGCACTGAAGCTGGATGCCTATTATGGAGAGGTGTGGTCCGATCTGGGTATGATTATCATCAAGGAGAACCTCGTCTCCAGAGTCGTCCCTTACTTTGAGCATGCATACAAGGTGATAGGAGATGTTCCCGGCATCAATTACCTTCTGGCTTCATTTTACCTTCGGACAGACTCTACTGAAAAGGCTCTGATCCACATGAAACTGGCAACTGAAACTGATAAGGACCTTTACAGGGAATTTATTGATTTTTTCCCTTCATACCTGCTTACATCCGGAATAATAAGACTACTGGAAAAAAATAACCTTATTTGATTATCTCCGGGTATAATTAGACATTATATGACACCTCCATGTTCTTGCTATATCATTATAATAGACAATATATGCAGGTTCAGTAAAATCATGCTAATAAAATTCTTATAAATGAAAACAGTTTTGCCTTATTTACCCGATCGTCCTCCCAAACCAAGGGAATACGGACTTACAATGGTCATGGATAAGGGTCTCAGTGTCAGGGAAGCTGAAGACTTTATGTCCGTCGGTTGTGATTATACCGATTATGTAAAACTGGGATTCGGAACATCCATGATAACTCCCGGATTCAGGAACAAGATAAAAATCTATAAGGACGCAGGTGCTGTTCCCTATTTTGGAGGTACTCTCTTCGAAGCATTTGTTGTCAGGGACATGTTCA
>CAZKWD010000009.1:0-15806 GCA_964556175.1 uncultured Rikenellaceae bacterium | reverse complement strand
CTTGGGGAGGTTGAGACCTTTGTCGTTCCGGCCAGTACTGTGCTTCTGCAGGAGGGCACCAATGTAAGGTATGTATTTATTGAGGATCAGGGTGTTGCAAAACGTGTTGAGGTGCTGTTAGGAAAACGGTTCGATGACAAACTTGAGATTATTTCAGATAATCTGACTGAGAATGACAGGATTGTGTCGGAAGGACAATCCAGGCTCCTTAATGATGATAAAATAGAAATAGTAGAATAAATCCAGACTAACAACAGATTAAAATGAGTATATACAGTACTTCCGTAAGGAGACCGGTAACGACAATCCTGATTTTTGTGGCATTAATCGTGATAGGTATCTATTCACTGACCCAGCTTCCTGTGGATCTATACCCCGAGGTGGAGCTGCCATTCGTCGGAGTAGTAACAACCTATCCGGGGGCAAGCGCATCTGATATAGAATCCAATATAACGAGACCTATAGAAGATATGCTCAACTCTGTAAGTAATCTTAAGGAAATGACATCCACTTCAAGTGATGGTCTCTCGGTAATCTTTATGAATTTTGAATATGGTACAAATCTCGATGAAGCTTCCAACGATATCCGAAGCAACCTTAGTTTCATAGAGAATTATCTGCCTGAGGACAGTGAAAAACCGACAATAATGAAATTCAATTCAAGTATGATGCCTATAATCTTCTATGCCATTACTGCAGAAGAGAGTTACAGGGGGCTTGAAAAAATACTTGATGAGAAAATAGTAAATCCCCTCAACAGGATAGAGGGTGTCGGATCAGTGAATCTTGCAGGTATCCCCGGCCGTAAAGTGTACATTGATGTTGATCCGCGGAAGATGGAGGCATACAATCTTACAATAGAACAGATCGGCAATATTTTACGGGCAGAGAACATGAACATGCCTGCAGGTTATATAGAAATGGGCCAGAATGATTATCCTCTGAGGATACAGGGTGAATTCCCCGAGAGTGATGTCATAAAAAATATAGTTGTAAGCAGCTATAACGGCAATAATGTATACCTGAAAGATGTTGCCGTGGTACGTGATACAATCCGCGAAACAAAACTCGATACAAGAATAAATGGTCTCCAGGGGATGACGATGTATGTTCAGAAGCAATCAGGAGGCAATACCGTAAAAGTAACAAAGGAGATAGAGAAAACACTTGCCGGGTTAACAAATGATCTGCCGGCCGATGTCAAGATAGAAAAGCTTTTTGACAGTGCGACATTTATTAAGGATTCAATAAGCAACCTTACAGAAACGCTCCTTTATGCTGCAATTTTTGTGGTTCTCGTGGTACTATTCTTCCTGGGGCGCTGGAGGGCGACTATTATAATTATTGTTACAATCCCTATCTCCCTGGTAGTGGCATTTATTTATCTATTTGTCACAGGGGAGTCAATAAATATCATCTCACTGACATCACTTTCAATTGCTATAGGTATGGTGGTGGATGATGCCATTGTTGTCCTGGAAAACATCACAAAACATGTTGAAAGGGGAAGCCGTCCCAGGGAGGCGGCAATTTATGCTACAAATGAGGTATGGCTCGCAGTTATTGTCACAACATTAACGGTGGTTGCAGTTTTCTTCCCTCTCACATTTGTAAAGGGACTTACCGGAGTACTCTTTAAGCAGCTTGGTATGCTGGTGTCAATAACTATTATAACATCGGTTTTTGCTGCAATAACTCTTACTCCCACAATGAGTGCCCTTTTGCTTAAATGGTATCCCATTAAAAAGGATGCATCGTTTTGGACCTATGATGGAAGTATCAGGAAAGCTCTTGACTGGTTTGACCATTTTTATGAGAAGACCCTTCGCTGGGCTCTCCATCACAAAACTGTTGTATTACTTATCGCAATTGTGATTTTTGTGGCGTCAATGAGCCTGTTTTTCGTGGTTGACACAGAGTTCTTCCCCGAAGCAGACCAGTCAAGAATTACTGCAACAATTGAGCTTCAGACAGGTACAAGGGTGGGCGAGACTATGAAGACAACAGATAAAATCGATGAACTCATCAGGGAGAAATACCCGGAGGTCAATCTTGTGTCCTCATCAACCGGTTCAGATGACCAGGCCGGATTCTCATCGTTATTCGGTGCAGGCGGAACTCATGTAATAACATATTCAATGAGGCTTGTCCCGATTGAAGAAAGGGGAAAGAATGTAATGACCATTGCTGAGGAAATGAGAGTTGACCTTGCTAAATTGCCTGAGATTGTTGATTTTACAGTGAGTACCTCGGAAAGCATGGCAAGCTTCGGATCCAATACTGTTGATGTTGAAATATATGGTTATAATATCGCTGAAACAAATATTGTAGCTGAGGAGCTGGCAACTAAAATCAGAAAGATTGAGGGGGCAAAAGATGTGACTATAAGCCGCGACAAATCCAAACCTGAGCTGCAGATCATTCTCGACCAGAATAAAATGATAACCAGCGGCTTAAATACGGCAATGGTATCATCAGCTGTAAAGAACAGGGTTGAAGGAATGACTGCAACCCGGCTTCGTCAATCAGGTGATGAGTATGATGTAGTCGTAAGGTTTAAAGAGAGCGCAAGGAGTACCCTTACTGATATTGAAAACATTGGAATAACAAATCCAATGGGTCAGATAATCAGGCTTGGTGAGATTGCAGATATCAAGGAATACTGGTCGCCGCCAAGTATTGCCAGAAAACGCAGGGAAAGGATTGTTAATGTCTCTTTTACGCCATATAAGAGATCTTTGACAGAGCTTCAGGTAGAAGTTCAGAAAGTAATAGATGAAACACCCGTTCCTTCAGGTGTGATGGTACAGATATCGGGAGCAATAGAAGAACAGATGGAGTCATTTATGGATATTGCATTCCTTATTTTGGTGAGCCTGATACTTGTTTATCTTATTATGGCCTCGCAATTTGAATCCCTGAAAATGCCTTTCATAATAATGTTCTCTATTCCCTTTGCCTTTTCAGGTGTGGCGGTGGCTCTGTTCATTACCAATACTACTCTGAGTGTTATTTCAGGAATTGGTGCGGTGATGCTTATTGGTATTGTTGTAAAGAACGCCATTGTGCTTGTTGACTTTATCAATCTTATGAGGGAAAGAGGCAATGAACTTTATGAAGCAATATCAATGTCAGGCAGATCAAGGCTCAGACCTGTTCTCATGACATCGGCAACGACTATCCTCGGGATGTTGCCCCTCGCCTTAAGCAGCGGTTCCGGCTCGGAGTTATGGAGCCCGATGGGTGTTGCAGTTATCGGAGGATTGATATTCTCAACATTTGTGACACTGGTCATAGTGCCTGTTGTTTATGCGATCTTTTCAAAACATGGCGAGAGAAATAAGAACATAGCTGTCTATTCCGGTTTTGACTTTATGAACGGAAACGATAACAACAATTAGACTTTAATCATTCAAATCATAAATTATGAAAGCTGTAATGATCATATATAATCAGGCTCATACCGAAAAAGTAGACTTTCTTATGGATAAGCTTGGAATAAAAGGTTATACACTCTGGGAAAATGTCCAGGGAAGAGGAAGTAACACCGGTGTCCCTCACCTTGGGACACATGCATGGCCGGAAATCAATAAGAGTATGCTTACGATTGTTGATGACGAACTTGTTGATACAATTCTCGACAAGGTAAAAAAGATAAATGCTATTAATGAAGAGGTAGGTATCAGGGCATTTGTATGGGATGTTCTGAAGACGGTGTGAATTAAAGAGTTATTATTCCTCTTCCTCCTCTTCTTCGTATGCTTTAATTACAGTCTCCTGTATCTCGCCTGGTACCTGGGTGTACTCAGCAAATTTCATTGAATAGATGGCCCGTCCGCCTGTTATTGAACTCAGGGCTGTTGAGTATTTATTCATTTCAGCAAGAGGAACCCTGGCTTTAATGATCTCAAACCTCTTTTCACTTGACATTCCGAGCACCATGCCACGGCGTCCCTGAAGATCGCTGATCACATCACCCATACGGTCGGATGGGACCATGATCTCAACATTGTAAACAGGTTCAAGAATCTTTGGGTTTGCATTCTTAAATGCAATACTGAAAGCATTACGACCGGCAAGTCTGAATGATATCTCGTTTGAGTCAACCGGGTGCATTTTACCATCATAGACATAAACCCTTATATCGCGGGCATAGGATCCGGTCAGCGGACCCACTTCCATTTTTTCCATGATACCCTTGAGTATCGCCGGCATAAAGCGTGCATCGATCGATCCTCCCACTATACAGCTCACATAAACAAGCTTTCCGCCCCAGGCAAGTTTTATCTCTTCGGTATCTCTGATTGACAGCTTGAAATCCTTTCCGCCTATTTTCTGCATGTTAACCGGAGCTGATCCCTCTTCATAGGGTTCAATAATCATATGTACTTCCCCAAACTGACCTGCACCTCCCGACTGTTTCTTATGGCGGTAATCTGCCTGTGCTGCTTTCGTGATTGTTTCACGGTATGGTATTTTCGGTGAATTAAAATTTGAAGGGATCTTATAGATATTATCAAGATGCCACTTCATAATATTCAGGTGGTATTCACCCTGCCCATGTACTATTATCTGTTTCAGTTCCTTTGAATATTCAATCAGAATTGTTGGATCTTCAAGGTGAATCTTATTCAGTGCCTCACCAAGTTTTTCATCATCACTTTCACTCACTGCTTTAATAGCCGTACGGTATTTTGGCTCAGGAAATACTACGCCCTCATATTTCCAGTTATTTCCCTGTGCATTAAGAGTATGACCCATCCTCGTGTTTTTCAGTTTCACGAAAGCACCTATATCACCAGTATGAAGTTCAGGGACCCTTGTCCTGTTTTTCCCGGCGCATATATAAAGCTGTGACAGTCTTTCCTTTGTACCGTTGTTACTGTTTATAATATCGAGATTTTCAGTGATCTTTCCGGAATACACCCTGAAATAATTGATCTCTCCTATATGTTCCTCAATTGAAGATTTGAAGACAAAAACAGAAGCCGGTCCGGCAGGATTCGGCTTTACCTCTTCGCCTTTGCTGTTCTTTGGTGCAGGCATGTCGGTTATTGAGGGTGCTTCGTTTACAATGAACTCCAATAGCCGGTCAATACCGATATTATTTTTTGCCGATATGCAGAATACCGGGAACATGCCCCGTGATATAATACCTTTTGCAATACCTTTCCTTATCTCCTCTTCCGTAAGAGTGTCATTTGAGAAAAAAAGCTCCATTAGGGCTTCATCACTTTCGGCTGCTTTTTCGATGAGAGCACTGTGAAGTTCTGTTGCTTTTCCCTTATGTTCTTCAGGAATATCACTAACCTTGGCAGTCCCGCCATCCTTTGGATACTGAAGCATTTTCATTTTAAGGATATCAATAACGGAATCGAAGCCAACGCCTTCATTAACAGGAAATTGAATAAGTGTAACACCATTGCCGAACCAATCCTTCATCATCTCATATGACTTATCGAAATTGGTTTTTTCATGATCCAGTCCGTTTACAACCAGGATTAGCGGCTTATTACCTTTCTCGGCATGACGAAAATGTATCTCAGTGCCCACCTCTACGCCATTTTGAACATTTATTACCATAATCGCCGAGTCAACAGCATAAAGCGAAGAAATTACTCCGCCGCTGAAATCATCCAGGCCGGGCGTATCAAGGATATTTATTTTTTTGTTCAGAAATTCTGTATAAAGAACGGTCGAATAAATTGAGTTTCCGTTCTCATGTTCAATTGGACGATAATCGGAAACTGTATTTTTCCCGTCAATTGTTCCTCTTCTTTCTATGACACTGCCATTAAAGAGCAAGGCTTCAGCAAGTGTGGTTTTCCCTGATCCCGAGTTTCCCAAAAGGGCAATATTCTTTATCTCGTCAGTCTGGTATGTTTTCATAAAGGTCTGATTATTATATTATATTATAATGTGATTTTTACCGGTTTTGCGCGCATAAAAATAATAATTTTTTAAAAACAGTTCTAGAGAGATAGCATAATATAAATTTTTTTTATTTTCTTTGCACCAGTTTTTTGAAACTCAGGAGTACCGGTTTTTCTTTCGAATGTAAGTTTACAAAACCTTTTTCTGCAGGAAAAGTCGGGAAGAAGCCTGTCCATAACTTACGATTAAGTTTAGTTTCAGAATATGTTTTAAGCCTGATTTAGTGTGATTTCAGGCATGAATAATTACGGGAATTATTGGTTTGGGAAAATATTTTTCCGTGATTATAAAAAAATAAATTAAATCAATACCTTTGCAGACCATTTTTTTGGGCAAAGATTAATACTAAAATAACTGAAAATATGCCGACAATTCAGCAATTAGTCAGAAAAGGCAGGAAGGTACTGGTAGAAAAAAGTAAAGCTCCTGCTCTGGATTCATGTCCTCAGAGAAGAGGGGTGTGTGTTCGTGTTTATACTACAACCCCGAAGAAGCCGAATTCTGCCATGAGGAAAGTAGCCAGGGTCAGGCTTACAAACCAGAAAGAGGTAAACGCTTATATACCTGGCGAAGGTCACAATCTGCAGGAACACTCTATTGTACTTATCAGGGGTGGCAGGGTAAAAGACCTTCCGGGAGTTCGTTATCACCTTATTCGTGGTGCACTCGACACATCAGGAGTAGATGGCCGTACTCAGAGAAGATCGAAATATGGTGCAAAAAGGCCAAAGAAGTAACATTAAAGAAATAAGATATGAGAAAAGCAAAACCAAAGAAGAGGATTCTGTTACCGGATCCCAAATATAATGATCCGTATGTAACCAGGTTTGTTAACAATCTTATGTATAATGGTAAAAAGAACCTTGCTTATCAGATTTTTTATGACTCGCTTGACATAGTGGGTGATAAATTCAAGAGCGAGGGAAAAACTCCTCTTGAAATTTTCAAGCAGGCTCTTGAAAATGTTACACCTCAGGTTGAAGTTAAAGCCCGTCGTGTGGGAGGAGCAACCTTCCAGGTTCCCATGGAAATACGTACCGACCGTAAAGTAAGCATAAGCATGAAAAATATGATATCCTTTGCACGTAAAAGAACTGGCCACTCGATGGCCGAACGTCTTGCGGCAGAGCTTATGGCTGCTTATAAGCTTGAAGGCGGTGCTTATAAGAAAAAAGAGGATACCCACAGGATGGCCGAAGCCAATAAGGCTTTTGCTCATTTCAGGTTTTAAATGATATCAGCAGCAGCAGGTAAATGGATCAGAATTTAAAATATACCAGGAACATCGGAATCATGGCTCACATCGATGCCGGCAAGACCACTACAACAGAGCGTATTCTGTTCTATACCGGTCGTACGCACAGGATGGGTGAGGTACATGACGGGAATGCCCAGATGGACTGGATGATACAGGAACAGGAGAGAGGGATTACGATCACATCTGCTGCTACAACAACATTCTGGAAGTATAAGGAAGAGGATTATAAGATCAATATCATTGATACTCCGGGGCATGTCGATTTTACAGTAGAGGTAGAAAGGTCACTGAGAGTCCTTGACGGCGCAGTAGCCGTTTTTTGTGCTGTCGGAGGTGTTGAACCTCAATCTGAGACTGTCTGGCGCCAGGCAGATAAATACCATGTACCCAGAATAGCTTTTGTCAACAAAATGGACCGGGCCGGCGCCGATTTCCTGGGTGTTGTCAACCAGATGAGGACAAAGCTCGGATCTCACCCGGTGCCTATACAGATACCTGTAGGTTCAGAAGAAGAATTCCGTGGCGTTGTCGACCTTGTGAATATGAAAGCATATATGTATTATGATGACGCCGAAATGGGAACAAAGTACAATATTGAAGAGATCCCTGCCGACCTTATGGATGAGGCTGAAGAATGGAGGGGAAAGCTGATTGAAGCTGTTGCTGAGGTTGACGATACTCTGCTTGAAAGATTTATCGAGGATCATAAATCAATATCGGTGGAAGAGGTACTGGCAGCATTGAGGAAATCAACAATCTCAGGAGCATCAGTGCCGGTTATTTGCGGGGCAGCATTCAAGAATAAGGGAATACAACTTCTCCTTAATGCTGTTGCAGCATTTCTTCCGTCACCGATAGAGATTGGTGCTGTAAAAGGAACAGACCCCAGGAATAATAATGAAATCAAACGCGAGCCGGACAATGAAGAACCATTGGCGGCTCTCGCATTTAAAATAGCTACTGATCCGTTTGTGGGAAGACTGGTTTTCCTGAGAATATATTCAGGGATACTACATTCAGGTGATACTGTCCTCAACGTCAGGACAGGCAAGAGGGAGAGGATAAATCGTCTCTTCCAGATGCATGCAAACAAGCAAAAACCAAAAGAAAGCGTATCAGCCGGTGATATCTGTGCCGGAGTGGGATTCAAAGATCTTAAAACCGGAGATACTCTCTGTGCAATACATAAGCCTATTTTGCTGGAATCTATGGATTTCCCTGAACCGGTAATCGGTATTGCAATTGAACCAAAGACACAGGCGGATGTTGACAAGCTGTCACTGGCGCTTAATAAACTGGCTGAAGAAGATCCTACATTCCAGGTGAAAATTGATCCCGACAGCGGGCAGACAATAATAAATGGTATGGGTGAGCTTCACCTCGATATATTGACAGACCGTCTGAAAAGGGAATTTAAGGTGGCATGCAATCAGGGTCCGCCTCAGGTTGCGTACAAAGAGGCAATCACCTCTTCTGCAGAATTCAGGGAAGTGTTTAAGAAACAGACCGGCGGAAAAGGAAAATTTGCGGATATAACAGTGGAACTGATGCCTGCAGAGGATGGAATAAGAGGTCTCCAGTTTATAAATGAAATAAAAGGCGGGAATATTCCGAAGGAATTTATTCCATCAATCGAAAAGGGATTTACTGAAGCGATGGCAAACGGACCGCTTGCAGGATTCCCGGTCGACAGCCTGAAAGTTATATTAAAAGATGGTTCATATCATCCTGTTGACTCTGATGCACTTTCATTTGAAATTGCTGCCAAACAGGCATTCAGGCGTTTTGCAGGAAAGTGTCATCCGGTATTGCTCGAACCCATAATGTCAACAGAGGTGGTTACCCCCGAAGAATATATCGGTGATGTGATCAGCGATTTTAACAGAAGAAGAGGCAAGGTGGAAGGTATGGAATCGAAAGCAGGCTCAAGGGTCATCAGGGCAAAGGTGCCCCTGGCTGAAAAATTTGGATATGTTACAGTACTCAGAACCCTTACCTCTGGCAGAGCAACCTCAACAATGGAGTTTTCTCACTTTGAAGAGGTGCCTGCAGAAATAGCAAACAGAATAGTTGAAATTACAAAAGGAAAAATTCTTTAAAATATGAGTCAGAAAATTCGTATTAAACTGAAATCTTACGATCATAATCTGGTAGATAAATCTGCCGAGAAGATCGTAAAAACAGTAAAATCTACAGGTGCTGTGGTGAGCGGTCCCATTCCGCTGCCTACACACAAAAAGATTTATACTGTCCTTCGTTCACCGTTTGTGAATAAAAAGGCACGGGATCAATTCCAGCTTTCCTCCTACAAGAGGCTGCTCGATATATACAGCTCCACGCCAAAAACCATCGATGCTCTAATGAAACTTGAGCTTCCAAGTGGTGTTGAAGTGGAAATTAAAGTATGAAACAAGTAAAGATTAACAGAAATGCAGGGATTAATTGGAAAAAAGGTTGGAATGACCTCCCTCTTCAATGAAGACGGGAAGAATATTCCTTGTACAGTGCTTCAGGCCGGGCCATGTGTTGTTACACAGATCAAAACAGTAGAAAAGGACGGCTATTTTGCTGTACAGCTTGGATTTGACGAAAAGAAGGAAAAACACACAACAAAGGCTGAACAGGGCCACTTTAAAAAAGCGGGTACAACTCCAAAAAGAAAGGTTGTGGAATTTACCGGCTTCAGTGAGGGGCAGGTCAAGGAGGGAGAAGTGCTTACCGCAGAGCTTTTCAGGCCTGATAACTGGGTTGACGTAAGAGGATGGTCAAAAGGAAAAGGATTTCAGGGTGTTGTAAAACGTCATGGTTTCAGCGGTGTTGGAGGTTCAACCCATGGTCAGCATAACAGGGGCAGAGCCCCCGGTTCTCTCGGAGCATCATCATTTCCCTCAAGAGTGCTTCCCGGGATGAAAATGGCCGGACAAACTGGTCATGGGAAAATAATGGCTATAAGCATGGAGGTTGTTAAACTTATGGCCGAGGAGAATATATTGATAGTAAAAGGATCAGTACCTGGTCCGAAAAATGGTTACGTAATAATTACAAAATAATGGAATTAGCGATTCTTAAAATAGATGGTAATGAAACCGGGAGGAAGGTCAATCTAAATGATTCGATCTTCGGCATTGAACCTAATGACCATGCCATTTACCTGGACACCAAACAGTTCCTTGCCAATCAGCGTCAGGGTACACATAAAACAAAGGAACGCAGCGAGATTATCGGAAGTACACGTAAAATAAAAAGACAGAAAGGTACCGGAACAGCGCGGGCCGGTAGTATCAAAAACCCCATCTTCAGGGGAGGTGGCCGGACATTCGGTCCGACACCCAGGTATTACGGTTTCAAACTTAATAAGAAAGTGAAGCAACTGGCAAGAAAATCAGCACTTTCCTATAAGGCGTCAACAAATAATATCATTATCCTGGAGGACTTTTCATTGGAAGGCCCAAAGACAAAGGAAATGATCAAAATAGGTGACAATCTGAAAATTACCGATAAAAAATCGCTTATTGTTTTATCGGAACAAAATAAAAATATATATTTGTCAGCCCGAAATATACAAGGGGTTGAAGTTATAACTGCCACAGAATTAAGCACATACGAAATAATGAAAGCTTCAACTTTAGTATTTGTTGAGAGCGCAGTTGACGTTTTGCAGGCAACTTTTGAAAATTAGAAAAATCTGAGTGATGAATATTTTGTTTAAACCGATAGTAACGGAAAAGATGACAAACCAGGGCGAAAAGTTCAACCGCTATGGTTTTGTTGTTGCCGGAAACGCAAACAAGTTACAGATAAAGAAGGCAGTTGAAGAACTATACGGAGTCACTGTTGACTCTGTTAATACTATGCGTTACAGTGGGAAAATAAAGACCCGTAATACAAAATCGGGACTACTGAAAGGAAAGACTATCGCCACTAAAAAGGCAGTGGTTACTCTTGCAGAAGGAAATACAATAGATTTCTATAGCAATATTTAATATAGTATGGCAGTAAGAAAGATCAAGCCTGTTACACCAGGCCAGAGAAACAAAATCATCAGTGCTTTTGAGACTATCACGAGCACTGTGCCGGAGAAATCCCTCATCAGGCCGCAAAAAAAGAGTGGAGGAAGGAATGTTAACGGCAGGCGGACTATGAGATACATCGGTGGCGGCCACAAGAGGAAGTACAGAGCAATCGACTTCCTGAGGGATAAAGATGGCATTAATGCAACAGTTAAAACGATTGAATATGATCCTAACAGGTCATCAAGGATCGCTCTTGTTGTTTATGAAGATGGAGAGAAGAGGTATATAGTCGCCCCGATAGGACTGAAGGTAGGCCAGAAGATCATGTCGGGCAAGGAGGCAACTCCGGATATTGGGAACACAATGTTCCTTAACGATATACCTTTGGGTACTATTGTTCACAATATTGAGCTGAAACCCGGTAAAGGCGGAGCTCTGGCACGCAGTGCAGGAACTTATGCCCAGCTGTCAGCAAGGGAAGGTAAATATGCTACTATCAAGCTTCCCTCGGGTGAAACGAGAATGGTGCTTACATCATGTCGTGCCACAATAGGGACGGTATCCAATCCTGACCATAACCTCGAAAGATCAGGCAAGGCCGGACGTAATCGCTGGCAGGGCCGCCGTCCAAGAACCAGAGGAGTAGCAATGAATCCGGTTGATCACCCTATGGGTGGCGGTGAAGGAAAAGCTTCAGGAGGCCACCCGAGATCACGCAAAGGAATTCCTGCAAAAGGATACAAAACAAGAGATACGAAAAAGTATTCTGACAAACATATTTTGGAAAGAAGGAAAAAATAAGTGATTCGATATGAGCAGATCAATAAAAAAGGGACCTTTCATTGATTTTAAGCTTGAGAAGCGGGTTCTCGAAATGAATGAGAGTAATAAGAAATCAGTGGTCAAAACATGGTCGAGAAGATCGGTTATCTCTCCCGACTTTGTGGGACATACTGTTGCAGTTCATAACGGCAATAAGTTTATCCCTGTATACATTACCGAGAATATGGTGGGTCACAAGCTGGGAGAATTTGCGCCTACGAGAACATTCAGGGGGCACTCCGGCAATAAGTAACCAGTAATGTGAACATTGAAAAAAAGATGAATAATGGGTGCGAGAAAAAGAAATACAGCTGAAAAGAGAAAAGAGGCTTCCAAAACCATATACCAGGCGGTTTTAAGAAACTGTCCAACTTCCCCGCGGAAGATGAGGCTTGTCACAGACCTGATAAACGGACAGGATGTCAACAAGGCTCTTGATATCCTCAAATACAGCCCACAGGAGGCATCCCGCCGACTGGAGAAACTGCTTCTTTCTGCTATTGCCAACTGGCAGGCCAAAAATGAGGGTGTCAGGATCGAGGAAAGCAACCTCTATGTAAAAAAAATCAATGTAGATAGCGGCAGAACACTTAAGAGACTCCAGACAGCACCGCAGGGCAGGGCATACAGAATAAGAAAAAGATCAAACCATGTAACACTTGTGCTTGACAGTATGAATAAAGAAGTTGAAAAAACATCAAAATAAAATATGGGACAAAAAGCAAATCCGATTGGTAACCGATTAGGTATAATAAAAGGCTGGGATTCAAACTGGTACGGCGGAAAAGATTTTTCCGGCAAACTGGTTGAAGATACAAAAATCAGGGAATACCTGAATGCCAGACTAGCAAAAGCAAGTATCTCAAAAATAGTAATTGAGAGAACTCTGAAGCTCATTACCGTAACAATAAATACCGCACGTCCGGGTATCATCATCGGAAAAGGCGGACAGGAGGTCGATAAGCTGAAGGAAGAACTTAAGAAGATAACCAAGAAAGAGGTTCAGATTAATATTTTCGAAGTGAAACGTCCCGAACTTGACGCAAATATTGTTGCTAATAACATAGCAAGGCAGGTTGAAGGTAAAATATCGTATCGAAGAGCAATAAAAATGGCAATAGCTTCGACGATGCGCATGGGTGCCGAGGGGATAAAGGTCGTGATTTCAGGCCGTCTGGGTGGTGCTGAAATGGCAAGAACAGAAACATATAAAGAGGGCCGGATACCGCTCCATACTTTCCGGGCTGATATCGATTATGCTTTGGGAGAGGCACATACAAAGGTTGGCCTGATAGGAATAAAAGTATGGATATGCATTGGAGAGGTTTATGGCAAGAGAGATCTTAGTCCCAATATCGGGGCAAGGAACGCGAAAAGCAAAGGCTTCAAAAGAAAGGCAAAGAAGTAAAGAACCAGAATTGAATAATATAACAACGCAAGGCAATGTTACAACCAAAAAGGTCCAAATACAGAAGAGCTCAGAAGGGTAAAATGAAAGGCAATGCACAGAGAGGCAATCAACTGGCATTCGGGTCGTTTGGCATAAAAGCGCTGGAACAAAGCTGGATCACAGGAAGACAGATTGAAGCAGCTCGCCAGGCAGTGACACGTCACATGAAACGTGAGGGACAGCTCTGGATAAGAATTTTCCCAGATAAGCCCATCACAAAGAAACCGGCTGAGGTACGTATGGGAAAAGGTAAAGGAGCCCCTGAGGGATTTGTTGTACCGGTCACACCGGGCAGGATATTGATGGAGGCTGAAGGCGTCCCGTTTGATGTTGCCAAGGAAGCCCTTCGCCTGGGAGCACAGAAGCTGCCCATACTAACGAAGTTTATTTTCAGACGCGATTACACAGAGTAATAAATTATTATAAAGATGAAAACTTCAGAAATAAGGGAACTAAGCACATCTGATCTTATCGAGCGCATCGATACAGAACAGACTATGCTCGTCCGTATGAAGCTGAACCACGCTATCACTCCGCTTGACAACCCGCAGAAGCTTAAGCAGACAAAGATTACGATTGCACGCCTGCTTACAGAATTGTGTAAAAGAGAATCAGAACAAAAATCTAAATAGCCCGATAATTACAATGGAAAGGAAATTAAGAAAAGAACGTACAGGGGTTGTTGTAAGTAACAGCATGGACAAATCGATTGTCGTCGCCGTAAAGAGGAAGGTGAAACATCCAATATATGGCAAGTACATTAACAGAACGAAGAAACTGATGGCACACGATGAGGAGAATACATGCAAGGTTGGAGACACTGTAAGGATATCAGAGACCAGGCCTCTGAGCAAAAATAAATCCTGGAGATTAGTTGAAGTAATCGAAAGAGCCAAGTAATTATGATACAGCAGGAAAGCAGACTAACAGTTGCTGATAACTCGGGAGCAAAAGAGGTATTATGCATCAGAGTGCTCGGTGGTAGTAAGAAAAGATATGCTACTATCGGAGATACAATAATTGTGAGTGTGAAATCAGCACTTCCTTCAGGTGAAGCAAAAAAGGGTACGGTGAGTAAAGCTGTCGTTGTAAGAACAAAAAAGGAGATACGTCGCTCCGATGGCTCCTACATAAGATTTGACGATAATGCTGTCGTCCTGCTTAATAACCTTAACGAAGTACGAGGGACCCGTATTTTCGGTCCTGTAGCAAGAGAGCTTCGCGATAAATATATGAAGATAGTATCACTTGCACCTGAAGTGTTGTAAAAACATATAATCAAATGCAAAAGAAATTACATGTCAAGAAGGGAGATACGGTTATGGTGATAACCGGCGAATCCAAAGGCCAGAAGGGAAGGGTACTCGATGTTGACAGGAATAAGAACCGGGCCATTGTAGAAGGCGTGAACCTGGTTTCAAGACATACCAAGCCACACTCAAAGGCCCCCCAGGGAGGTATAATAAAAAAAGAGGCACCGATCCAGATTTCGAACCTTATGCTCATTGATCCCACATCAGGAAAACCCTCCCGTATTGGCAGAAGACTTAACAGTAAAAATAAATTAGTGCGTTATTCAAAAAAATCAGAAGAGGAGATCAAGTAATGTACGTACCAACGCTGAAAACAAGATATAAGGATGAAATCGTTCCTGTAATGATGAAGGAATTCGGTTATAAAACCGTGATGCAGGTGCCCAGACTTGAGAAAATTGTTATTAATCAGGGTGTTGGCCAGGCTATTGCCGACAAGAAGCTTCTTGAATCAGGAGTAAAGGAATTGACAGATATAGCCGGGCAAAAAGCTGTTCTTACCCATTCATCAAAGGATATTTCAAACTTCAAACTGAGAAAGAATATGCCGATAGGAATAATGGTAACATTGCGAAAAGAAAGAATGTATGAATTCCTTGAAAGGTTGATTTCCGTTGCACTACCACGTATCCGCGACTTCAAAGGCATCAGCCCGAAATTTGACGGTCGTGGCAACTATACTCTGGGAATAACAGAACAGATAATATTCCCTGAGATTGATCTTGATAAAGTGACGAAGATCATGGGCTTGCAGGTCACCTTAGTAACATCGGCAAAAACCGACGAGGAGGCCCTTGCTCTGCTGAAAAATTTTGGATTACCATATAAAACATCTAAAAATTGATATTATGGCTAAAGAATCAATAATGGCCCGGGAGGTGAAGCGTGCAAGGCTGGTACAGAAATATGCTGCTAAAAGGGCTGCACTCAGAGCCGAGGGTAACTATGTCGGACTAAGCCGACTGCCAAGGAACTCTAACCCAAACAGGCTGCGCAACCGGTGCAGAATCACCGGT